>MWDT01000102.1 GCA_002070825.1 Verrucomicrobia bacterium ADurb.Bin122 | reverse complement strand
AAATCGGTGGACGCCACCTACCGCGTGGGCGGTCCCGCCACGGCCGGCAGCGGCTGGATCGACGAGACGCTCGCCTACTGCGCGCAGGACAAGCAGCCCCTGGATTTCGTCACCACTCACGAATATGCCACGATGAGTGGCTACCTCGATGAGAACGGCAGCGCCGGCACGGTGCTCTCGCCGGATCGCGACGCCATTACGCGCTCGGTGCGCAGCACCCGCGAAAAGATCGATCGCTCGCCCTTCGCCAAGGCGGAACTGCATTACACCGAGTGGAGCAGCTCGTACACGCCCTCCGACCCGATGCACGACAGCTATCACAGCGCCGCCTTCATCCTCGATAAGATGAAGAACATCGGGGCGACCGCGACCTCCATGTCGTACTGGACGTTCACGGACATCTTCGAGGAGGCCGGCCCGCGCATGACGCCGCTCCACGGCGGCTTCGGACTGCTCAACTACCAGGACCTGCCCAAGGCTGCTTACTACGCGTACCAGTTCCTGAACCGCCTCGGTGACACCGAGCTGAGCTGTGCCGATCCGGCGGCGTTTGTCTGCCGCGACGCCCAGGGCGCGGTGCAGGCCCTTTTCTGGGACTTCACGATCACGCATCCTGGCCCGTCGGTCATTAACCAGGAGTACTACGTTGCCGACAATCCCTCGAAGTCGGCCGGTGGCGCCGAGCTGCGCCTCGCCGGTCTGAAGCCGGGCAAGTACGCGCTCCGGGCGACGCTTGTGGGCTACAAGTCCAACGATCTCCAGTCCGCCTGGCGCGACATGGGCTCGCCCTCGCAGCTCACCCGTGCCCAAGTGGCGACGCTGCGCAAGGCCTCCGACGGCAGTCCCGCGCTCGCGGAGACGGTGCAGGTGGGTGCTGACGGACGTTTTGCCAAGCCTTTCGCGATGCGCGAAAACGACGTGTGGCTCGTCGAGCTCAGCCCGCTCTGAGCGCTGGCGCGCCGTTCCCGCATGACTGACTCCAGAAGGCCCCGGCAAACCGGGGCCTTTTTCATGTGCGTCAGGGATGACTCGCTGGCGCGCCCGGTGCGCGCTCGATGCGTACTGACCAATCACCGCCGCAGGCGATGGCATGGGCTTCGGCGAAGCTGCCGAGGTTGAGCGCGAACGAGACGCACATCAGGCCGTTGAGATAGAGGAGTGGCTGCCCCTCGGGCACGTCGCCGAAGGTGCGCACGTACGGGAGCTCGCCGTTGAACACCGGTTTGCCTGCGCGCGAAATGGTGACGTTGAAACGTTCGCCGAGCTGCGGGTGGAGGGCGGCGAAAAGCGTTTCGTCGATGTCGGTCCAGACGTTGCCGTAGCGGACGTCGAGCGCGGGGATGCCGCCGACGAGAGTCTCGCCTTCGATGCGCGCTTTCTCATGCGGCAGGCGCACGAGGTCGCCGGTCAGTTCGGGACCGATGTCGGCAAAGGTAATCGCGCCGGAGGCGAGGCGGGCGCCGGTGTAGGCGAAGAGGTCGCGTCCGTGAAACGTGGCGCTGCGCTCCGAGCCGGGCAGGCGGTGGTTTTTTATGTCGATCTCGCGCACGGCGGACACGCCGAGCAGCTCGGCGACGAGGGTGAGCGTGCCGTTGTCGGGCGACACGAAGAAGTGGCCGGACTTGGTTTGCAGGACGATGGCCTTGCGCTCGGTGCCGACGCCCGGATCGACGACTGAGACGAACACCGTGCCGGTCGGCCAGTAGGGTGCCGTTTGGCGGAGTCGGTACGCGGCTTCCCAGATGTCGTAGGGGGTGTTTTCGTGGCTGAGGTCGTAGATGGGGAGCCTGGCATCGATGCCTACGGCCACGCCTTTCATGGCCGCCACGGCGCCATCGCGGGTGCCAAAATCGGTTTGGATCACGAGCGGGCTGGCGAGGCAAAGGCTGGCGGTGGCGCAGAGGATGAGTGCCCAGATGGAGAGACGGGGGCAGGGGTTTTTCATAAGAGGCAGGGACTGGGCCGCGGCCGAGGTTGGAGCGGCGCGCGGGCGTGGTTACTCGCCGCCGATCAATGCCTGGAGCATGCTGCCCATATCCACCTGGCGGAAACCGGGTGGGGCTTGAAATACGTCGGCTGTCAGCGGCTTGGGGGCGATTGCGAGGATCTCGAAACGCGAGGCGACGGAGCCATCGGCCTCGCGCGTGACGACGCGCAAGGGAAAGAGCGCCTTGTCCTTGAGCACGGACTCCCATTGCGCGCCGGCCTGCCCTTGGCGGTGGGTGAGCTGAGAGAGCAGGCTGAGGCTGACGAAGTTGCCTAGATCGCCCGCGGCCCAGATCTCCGTGACCTGCGAGCTGCGGGTTTTTACGAGGTATTTGGTGCAGGCGTGCCCCAGGATTTTTTCGACCACGCGGGTGTCTTCGAGGGTGGCGCCATCGGCGTCGGCCACAGCCTGGGTGGCGGCGTTTTTCAGAGGGAGCACCATGTGCATCTGCGCTGCGGGCATGAGCAGGCTGGCCTCCATTTTCTTGAGATCGACGATGGCGGAGACCGCCATGCCGCGGGCTTCGGTGTCGAGGCGGAGCAGGCCGGTCTTAAGGGAGCAGACGCCCTCGTAGCTGGAGTCTCCCTTGGTGAAACGCACCTGGAGCGTGCCTTCGAAATCGGTGGCCTGTGCGTGCACTGGTGCCAAAAGGAGGGCGAGGCAGGCGACGGCGAGGAAGAGCGTTTTCATGACAAGGGCCGGAGCTCAGTCGCTGGCGAGCCAGGGGGCAATAGTTTGATGAAAACCCGTTGCCGAGGAGGGCGTTTTGGCTACCTGTACCGCATGGCTCTCTTCGGATCTATCCCCACTTTGCGCGCCCAGCTGGCTTCCAATCCGGCCATCGCGGCGGCGCTGACCTATGTCGACGAGATTTTCCAGCCGGATTCTCCCGTGATGGCGCGTATCAAGTCCGTGCCCGTCGGCGAGCCGCTGCGCATCGATCTGGCTCACGGAGTCTATGCGATGGAGCAGGCCTACCTGACCAAGGCAAGGGCGGCGGCCAGGTTGGAGTCGCATCTGCAATACATCGATATCCAGGTGATTGTGGAGGGCGACGAGCAGATGGCGGTGACCGATGTGAAATACTGTGCGGTCGTCGAGAATCTGACGCCTTCGAAGGATTTGATATTCTACCGCGACGTGCCGGAGGCGTCGTTGCTGCGATTGCGCGCGGGTGAGGCAGCCGTGTATTTCCCTGTCGATGCGCACATGCCTTGTCTGCTCGTGGACAAGCCTGCGATTGTGCGCAAGACGGTCGTGAAGGTGCCGGTCCTCTAGTTGCGCGCGGGCTCTGCGCTTGCGCGGGGCGCAGGCCTCCGACTGGCTAGACGAAAATGAACTACCGCCATCATTTCCATGCGGGCAATTTCGCCGATGTGTTCAAGCATGCCCTGCTGCTGCAACTCATCTGGGCGATGCAGCGCAAGGAGAAGGGCTTTCTCTATCTCGACACCCATGCCGGACGCGCCCTGTACGATCTGACGGAGGCCGCGCAGGGCGACTCGCTCGCGAGGAAGGCGGAGTGGCCCGACGGGATCGGCCGCCTGCTCGGTGCGACCGATCTGCCCACTCCGCTCGCGGAGTACCTGGAGGAGGTGCGCGAATTTGACTGGCAACATGGCAATGCCGATACCACGCCGCGGTTTTATCCCGGCTCGCCGGCCCTCGCGCAACGGCAGGCGCGCGAGCAGGATCGGCTAGCGCTGTGCGAGTTGCACCCGGACGAGTTTCTGGCCTTGCGGCGTGCGCTCGGCGTGTTTGACCGCGTGGGCATGCACGAGATCGACGGCTACACGGCGCTGCGCGCCATGTTGCCTGCCCCGGAAAAGCGTGCGCTCGTCCTCATCGATCCGCCTTTTGAGGCGCAGGATGAGTTTGCCCAAATGGCCGAGGCGTTGCGCGAGGGGTTGCGCCGTGCGCCGCAGGCGACCTTTGCGATCTGGTACCCGCTGACCGCGCGGGCGCGTGTGGATGCGTTTTTCGACGAGCTGCTTGGCGTGCGCCTGCCTCCCACTTGGGTGGCGGAGCTCGAAGTCGCCGGCGAGAATAGCGGCGTGAAGATGCGCGGCTGTGGCCTGGTGACGATCAATCCACCTTGGCAGCTCGACCGCGAGATTACGCAGTGGCTGCCGTACCTGGCGCAGTGCCTGGCACAGGGCCCCGGTGCCACCGCGAGCTTGCGGTGGCTGGTCCCGGAGTGAGGCCCGGGCTCAGTCGGAGATCTTGGTCGGCTGCGCCTTCCCCCGGACGTGTTCGTAGAACGGGACCTCGCTGTATTGGAGGTTCAGCGTCGGAAGCGGAGGAAGCGCAAGGGCGGCCTGTTTTTTCCGCCGGCCCTTTTGCGGGAGCAGTCGGAGGGTTTCGGCAAGGCGGCCGTCGCGCGTCGGGGTGAGGTTGAGGAAGAGGGCTGAAAGAGGCATGAGAGAAAGCGTTTTCCTGAGTATCGGCACGCCCTGGCGGGCGCTGAGGACGAATGGCGTTTTTGTGGCTGAAATTTAAAGACGCGCCCGAGAGGGCCCGGACGCGCCTGTTACAGACTGAAGACGGGGATCACGCCGCGCGCGGCATGCGATCGAGGGCGCTCTCCGCGGCGAGCTTGGGGAGCGTGATGGTGAGGATGCCGTCGGCGACTTCGGCGGAGAGGTTCGCGTAGTCGAGGCCGTAGCCGAGGCGCAGGTTCAACTCGTAGTCGCGCGACACCTTTTCGAGGTGCAGAGCGGTCCAGTTGGGGCGCACGTAGCGGGCCTTGCGCGCGACCACCTTCAGGTCGGGGCCGTGCGCGGTGATCTCGATGCCGGAGGCCGTCGTGCCTGGCACGTACACGACGAGCGTCAGGGCATCGATTTTCTCCCTGCAGTCGTAGTTGGGACTGCGGAGCTCGCTCTTGGATCGAGTCGAGGCGCCGGCGGAGCGGCGCGAGTCTGGGAGGTGGCGGATGATCGTAGGCATGGGAAAAATGAAAAAGGGTTGGGTGCGGTGCAGGGCGGTACGTTCCTGAGGCTTCTTGCCTCCGGGCTCTCTCGGTTTGCTAACCGGGTATCTAAACGTGACCGCTATGCGGGGGAGTTTAGAGGCGAGAGCCCATGTCGGTCTGCTGGTGTTTATGCCAGGAGGCGACGATCGGACACGTCTGCGTACGGCACGTGTTCGCCATGGCCTTCGTAATCGAAGTGCCGGCGATGCCGTCGAGATGTTTAAGTGTCCGATTCATTGTTGAGCGTGCTGACCATGCTCAATGCAGGCCGCGTGCCAAGTGGGAAATGAATTTTCATGGGTTACGTTTTGGTGTCGGCGGGCGCGTTTGCGGTTCTGCGTCGCCAAGGGCGCGCGGGTTCGGCATGCGTTGGGACAACCATTTACCGCGCATGTCTGCCACCGATGCCACCACCACGCTTGCCGAGCTAAAAAAACGCATCCTCGCCTTCTCCCACGAACGCGAGTGGGAGCAGTTTCACGCTCCGAAGAATCTGAGCATGGCGCTGGCCGCCGAGGCGGGAGAGCTGATGGAGCACTTTCTCTGGGCTACCTCCGAGGCGTCGCGCACGACTGTGCAGGATCCCGCCAAGCGCGCCAAGATCGAGGAGGAGCTGGCCGATGTGATCATCTACGCGCTGGAGTTTGCCAACATGACCGGCATCGATGCGGCGGCTGCGATCGAGCGCAAGATGGCCGCCAACGCGAAGAAGTACCCGGTCGAGAAGGCGCGCGGCCGCTCCGATAAATACACCGAACTCTGAGTGACTCAGCGCCGGCCGTGGCGCGCGCCCTCACGGGCGCAGCACTGGCTTGGGCGGCGGATCGTAGCGACGGAATGTCACGAGATCGCCCGCGCGGAGTGACGCGCTGACCGCGGCATTGCCGCCATGGCGCGCCAGGCAGATCGTGCCGTTGGCATCGGGAAACGCGACCCATTCGCCGCGTTTCACACTGTCGAAATCGCGTCCCATGGCGACGCGGATGGTGCGCTCGCCGGCGCGCATCTCGACGTAGCTTTTCCGGCCGAGACCGAGCTGGTTGAAATCCTCCGGGCGGATATCGAGCGTGACGTGGCCGGAGTAGGGGGCGACTTCGAGTACGCGCGCGGTGAAGCTGCGGCGGTCGTCGGCCCAGACGACGGTCGAGGGCCCGGGGCGGGGCGTGCAGGTGATGTCGAGATCGGGGGATTTCTCAATGGCGCGCCAAGGGGTCGAGTAGCCCGCCAGTTGGCGGTTCTCGGGCGAGGCGTAAGCTTCCCGGCCCTGGTCCATCCATGCATGCAGGAGGCGCAGGGCGACGAGACGCTCGGCGTCGTTAATGTTCGTGCGGCCGGTACGGTCGACGCGCGCGATTTGCGGGCGGACCAGCTGGTCGTCGAGGGCGACGGGCACGCGTTGCGTATACTGGAGTATGGGCTGGTAACTGGTGCGTGTGGCGACGAGCAGCAGGGGAATGTGCGGGCTGTGCGTGATGCCGGTCATCGAGTTGGGCTCGCTCATGTCAAACGCAGGCACGAGCGCGAGCGCGCCTGTGTAGCGTTCGCGCAGGCGCTCTGCCATGATTGTGACAATGGTCCCGCCCAACCCTTCGCCGACGAGCAGGGCCTGGCTCGGGCGCCCATGGGCTTCGATCAACACGTCACGGAGCGCGTCGAGATCCTCAATCGCATCGCGGACGACGATGCCGTTGCGCCGGAAACTCGTGCTCGCGACCATCCAGCCGTCCTGGATGAGCGGGCCATAGACAGGGTCGTCGAGCCGCAGATCGGCTTGGAGCGGCGCGGATTCCGGCCGGTAGTCGTGGGCGACCAGCAGCAAGGTGTGATTCCACTTGGCCGGTATCGCCACGGCATAGCGGGCGCCGGCGATCTCGCCGGTCTCGATATGCGGACGGACCGGGGCGGCGCACAGGCCCGCGCCGAAGAGCAGCGCGCAGAGGGTGGAAATACACCGGCGGAACGAAAGCATGGTCACAGGGCTAAACGGACTTTCATTCATGTCGAATCCCGTTCATTCGTGAGCACGATGAAACTCGAGTCTTTGGTCAACCCCTCCGTCCTGACGCAGCCGGTGTACGAGCCGGGCAAGCCCATCGAAGATGTGGCGCGCGAGCTCGGTCTCGATCCTGCGAGCATCGACAAACTGGCCTCCAACGAAAACGCCTTCGGGCCGTCGCCCAAGGCCATCGAGGCCGCCAAGCGCGCCCTCGCCGAGGGCCAGCTCTACCCGGACGGCGGCTGCGTCGTGCTCCGCCAGAAACTCGCCGCCCGCCACGGGCTCACCCCGGCGCAGATCACCGTCGGCAACGGCTCCAACGAGCTGCTCGAACTCGTCGGCCACGTTTTCCTCCGCCCCGGCGACGAGGTCGTCATGGGCCTGCCCGCCTTCGCCGTGTATAAACTGGTGACGCTGCTCTTCGGCGCCAAACCCATCGAGGTGCCGCTCGTCGAGCAGCGCCACGACCTCGATGCGATGCTGCGCGCGATCACGCCGCGCACGCGGATCGTCTTCATCGCCAGTCCCAACAACCCGACCGGCACGGCCAACACCGAGGCCGACCTCCTGCGCTTCGTGCGCGCGCTGCCGCCGCACGTCGTCGCCGTGTACGACGAGGCCTACGCCGAGTACCTCGACAACC
>MWDT01000101.1 GCA_002070825.1 Verrucomicrobia bacterium ADurb.Bin122 | reverse complement strand
GATGAAGAGGAGGTTGACCATGAGGCGGATGACCTCGCGCGGGGTGAAGTGCTCGCCGGCGGTCTCGTTGGAGAGCTCGGAGAACTTGCGGATGAGCTCCTCGAAGATGCTGCCCATCTGGGCGTTGGAGACGGTGTCGGGGTGGAGGTCGACGGTGGCGAACTTCTCGGCCACGAGGTAGAGCAGGCGGGCCTTGGCGAGGCGGTCGATCTGGGTGTGAAATTCGAAGCGCTCGAAGATGTCGCGCACGGCGGGGGCAAAGCCGTCGAGGTAGGCGCGGAGGTTTTCGGCGATGTGGTCCTGGTCGCCGACGATGGTCTTGAGGTCGAGCGGCGAGGTGTTGAAGAAGCCGACGCCGGACTTTTTGAGGAGGAAGGGCTCGGGGTTGAGTCCGGCGGCCTTGCGCTTGGTGAGCTCGGCGAGCACGGCGGATTTGGTCGGCTCCAGCACGCAGTCGAGCCGGCGCAGCACGGTGAACGGGAGGATGACCTTGCCGTAGTCAGACTGCTTGTAATCGCCGCGGAGGAGGTCGGCGACGGACCAGATAAAGGAGGATAGATTGGAATCGGTCATGGGCGGGGCGACTCGCGCCGGAGGGGGCTCAGAGGACAGGCGGATGACTCGGAAGGCAAAGGGAAATCGTGATGGCGCGGCGATGGGCCGTTGATGGAGTTTTCACCCATGATCCTCACACACGGCGGGAAGGGGCCGCGTGCGGGGACTGTCCCCCGATCCCACGCTGGCTTGGCTCATTGGCCAACGCCTCTCTTCGCCACCACTGCCTGCCGGAAAACGCACGGCGGTACGCTTATTTGCCGGGAGTTTTCGCCTCCTCCGCCAGGACCTTTTTTAACTTCTCGATCTTGGGCCGCACCACGAGCTGGCAGTAGCGGTTGTCCGGATTGTTGGGCAGATAATTCTGATGGTAATCCTCGGCCGGCCAAAATTCCGCCAGCGGCACGATTTCCGTGACGATGGGGGAGTCGAAACCGGCCTGAGCCGCCGTGCTGGATTTCTCGGCGGCGAGTTTCTGCTCTACGCTGCGGTAAAAAATCGCCGAGCGGTACTGTGTCCCCTCGTCGGCGCCCTGTCGGTTGAGCGTGGTGGGGTCGTGGACCTTCCAGAAGAAGGCGAGCAACTTTTCCAACGGCAGCACCGCCGGATCGTACTCGATGCGCGTCGCCTCAGCATGCCCGGTCGTGCCGGAGCAGACTTCCTGGTACGTCGGGTGGGCCTTCTGGCCGCCTGTGTAGCCGCTGGTCACCGCGACGACGCCGGGGAGGAGCCGGTACGCCGCTTCGACGCACCAGAAACAACCGCCGGCCAGGACCACAGTGTCGGTTTTCTTGGGATCAGCTTGCATCGGTGAAAAGAGCAGCGCGAAACACGCCAGAAAGAGAGTCGGGAGGCGCATGGGAAGGTGTTTCCACCTTGGCGCGAAACTCCCGTTGCGCAAACGCCCCGGTCCGTTGCCTTCGCTGCCGGCGCAGCCCAAGGCCGTTGTAGTTGGCATGGGGGGGGGACGCGGAGAGCGGCGAGCCGCAGATCGTGCTGGCGGGCTTTCACGACGGCGAGGCTGCTGCGCTTGCTCCCGATGGTGTGTGTGCGGGGCCTGTCCCCATAAGGGGATACCCTGATGCCCGGGGGATGACTCGGAAGGCAAAGGGAAATCGTGGTGGTGCGGTGATGTGCCGCTGGTTCAGTTTTCACCCATGATCCTCACACACGGCGGGAAGAGTCCTACGATCTATCCGACGGCTTATGTGGCGCCCAATGCCACGGTCTGCGGGGATGTGCGGATCGGGCCGCAGTGCCGGGTGATGTTTGGCGCGTGTGATGTCGGCACTCGGAGGCAATCGCCGGGGCGGTTGTGGCTCAGGGAGCCGGTGGCGCGGGCGGATACTGACGCGGTGCGGCCTCCACTGAGTGGGGCACGCGTCAAGGGGCGGGCTGCGGGACGGGGGCCAGGGGGAGGCGGATGGTGAAGGTGGTGCCGCGGCCGACTTCGGTCTCGAAGGCAATCGTGCCGCCGTGCTTTTGGATCACGTTGCGCGAGATCGCCAGACCCTGGCCGGAGCCTTTGCCGACGTCTTTGGTGGTGAAGAAGGGGTCGAAGATCTGCGGGCGGGCCGATTCGGGGATGCCGTGGCCGGTGTCGGCCACCGCGACTTCGACGTGCTGCTCGTGCGTGCGTGTGGTGATCGAGATGCGGCCTTTGTCGGAGGTGCCCGAGGCTTTCTGCGCCTCCTGGATCGCGTGGGCGGCGTTGACGATGAGGTTGAGGAGGACCTGGTTGAACTCGTCGCTATTGCCGAGGACGGGGGGCAGGTCGGGGGCGAGCTGGGTGTCGACGTCGGCGACATATTTCCATTCGTGGCGCGCGACGGAGAGGGTGGTCTCGACGCAGCGGTTGACGCTGAAGTGGCTGCTGGCGGTGCGGCCTGGGTGGGAAAATTCCTTGAGGGAGCGGACGATCTGGCTGACGCGGGTGAGGCCCTCCATGGCGTCGTCGATGGTCTGGGGGAGTTCGCGGATGGCGAAGTCGAGGCGGGTGGAGGATTCCAAGCGGTCGATTTCGGCGAGTGCGGCGGAGGGATCGGCGCCTTGTTTCAGGGCGGTGCGGAGGGTGCGGTAGGCGGCGAGGGCGGGGAGCATGCCCTGGGCGGCTTTTTTGATGAAGTGGAGGTTGTCGGTGATGAACTGGGCGGGGGTGTTGATTTCGTGTGCGACGCCGGAGGCGAGGCGGCCGACGGATTCGAGTTTTTGGTGGAGGTGGAGCTGGATTTCCATGGCCTGGCGGTCGGCCTCGGCCTGGCGTTGGGCGGTGATGTCGCGGGAGATGCCGAAGGTGCCGATGAGTTTGCCGGTGCGGTCGCGCAGGGGGAATTTGGAGGCGGTGGACCAGCGGGGCTGGTTGTCGGGAGTGTTGGTTTTTTCCTCGATGTCGAGGAGGGGGGCGCCGGTCTGGAGGATGCGTTGTTCGTCTTCGTAGGCCCGGCGCGCGTGGCTGCCGGCGAAGTAGTCGAAGTCGGTGTGGCCGATGAAGTCGGCGGGGTTGCCGGAGCCGAGTTCGCGGGCCATGAAGGCGTTGACGCGGAGGAAGCGGCTTTGGAGGTCTTTGAAGTAAACGCGTTGGGGGAGGCCGTCGAGGAGGGCGTGGAGGAGCTCGCGGTCGCTGATTTGTGCGGAGTCGGTGGGGACGTGGGCGGGGGCGGCGAGGAGGGCGTAGGCCTCGCCGAGACCGGGATCCTGGAGGCGGAGGAGGGCGACTTGGTGGGGCTGCTCGCTGCCCCAGATGTCGCTCAAGCTGAGCGGGCCTTGCCAGGTGCCGAAGACCATGAGGTGCGGCGCGAGGCGGTTTTGGAAGGTGGCGACATCGGCGACACCGAGGAAGTCGGTGAGCGTTTTCCCGTCGGGGATGGTTTTATGCTCGGGGTTGTACCACTGGAGGAAGGCTTTGTTGGCGTGGAGGACCTGGCCGGACTTGGGCGAGAAAAAGGCAAGGGGCCAGGGGGCGCGGGAGAGGAGGGCGGCGTGTGTGGTGGCCGCCGGGGCGTGGGGGGAGTCGTGACCGGTGGGGGACGTGCTCATGGGGGGGCGCGCAGGGTCAGGCCTCGGTGGCGGGTTGGGCACGGGGGAGCTCGACGAGGAGGGGCTCGGCGACGGTGTTGAGCTGGGCGAAGTTTTTGATGCGCTGTACCTGGACGGCGGTGAGTCGGGTGCCCTGGCCGAGGACGACGACGCCGTCGCGGGTGACGATGTCGGCGAGGAGGACCATGCCGGGGACGAGGTTGGCGAGGGCGATGTGTTGGGGGCCGGCGAGTGGGGTGTGGGTTTGTTTGCGCTGGAGGAGTGGGGCGCAGGGGTAGAGGTGGGCGACGATGTCGGGGTCGTAGCGTTCGGGGCCGAGTTTGAGGATGCCGATGGCTTCTTCAGGTGGGGTGCCTTTGCGGCAAATGGCCATGAGGGCTTTGATGGCGTGGAGGGCGCGGCCGGCCAGGGGGATGTCGGTGCCGCGGACGTCGTCGTCGGGGAAGCCGTGGCCGTTGAAATCCTTGTTTTGGTAGAGGACGGCCTGCATGACGCTTTCGATGCGGGGGATGTTATGGAGGAGGCGGTAGGAGAACTCGGGGACGCGTTCGAGGAGGCGGGCTTCGGCCTCGGTGAGTTTCTGGCCGGCTTTGAGTTTTTCGTTGAGGGAGGTGGGGAGGGTGGCGCGGCCGATTTCGGCGAGTTGGGCGGCGATTTCGAATTCCCAGGTGGGGGCGTGGAGGGACTGGGCAAGGGTGCGGGCGAGCTCGCGGCGGAGTTGGGCCTGGCCGAAGGCCTCGGCATCGAGGATGCCGAGGATGTCGGTGAGGGCCTGGATGGCGCCGTTGAGGGTGCCTTCGAGGAGGGCTTTTTCGGCGGTGATGAGGCGGTGCTGGGCGAGGGCGGCGTCGAGGGCTTGGGCGAGGTCGTCGGCGGGGCAGGGTTTGATGAGGAGGCGGAAGATGCCGGCGTTGTTGACGGAGTTGATGGCGTCGCCCATGTCGGCGTGGCCGGAGATCATCATGCGGACGCAGTCGGGCTGGAGCTGGCGGACTTGGCGGAGGAGCTCGATGCCGTCGATGCCGGGCATTTTGAGGTCGGTGAGGACGACGGCGAAGGAGCCGTTGCGCAGGGCGGAGAGGGCGAGCTCGGGGCCCTCGGCGGTGAGGATGTTGTAGCGGTCGCCGAGGTTGCGCTGGTAGGCGCTGAGGATGAGGGGTTCGTCGTCGACGGCGAGGATGGTTTCTTGGGTGGGCATCGTGAGTGGAAGGTTAGAGGGGGATGGATTCGGCGAGGTCGCGCCAGTGTTGGATGTGGTCGGGGGAAATGCCGAGTTGGGCGAGGTAGGCGTGGTCGATGGGGCTGGTGGAAAGGCCGGAGATGGAGCCGAGGCGTTCGCTGATGAGGGTGTTGGCGACGTGGACGGCGGTGAGTGGGGTGAATGCGGGGAGGCGGTGGGCCTTGGGGGCGTGGTGGAAGGTGATGGCTTCGACGATGGGGATGGGGAGGCCCCAGAGGCCCATGAGGTAGCCGCCGACTTCGGCGTGGGTGGTGCCCCAGAGTTGTTTTTCGACTTCGGCGATCGGCTGGCGTGCGTCGGCGGCCTGGCGGATGGCGTCGGCGTAGCGGGCGTTGAGGTTGCCGGCGATGACGAGCATGCCGCAGTCGTGGAGGAGACCGGCGGTGAAGGCTTCGTCGGCGGTGGCGCGAGGGGCGCCCTCGTGGGTGGCGATGAGTTTGGCGGCGGCGGCGGTGGCGTTGCAGTGGCGCCAGAGGTCGGTGGCGGAGAGGCCGCCCATGCTGGTGTTGTCGAATTGCTCGAAGATGCGTGCGCTGAGGACGAGGGCCTTGAGGGCATCGATGCCGATGTAGGTGACGGCTTCCCTCGCGGAATCGACCTGGTGGCTGAGGCCGACAAAGGCGGAGTTGGCGAGGTTGAGGAGCTTGGAGGTCATGCCGATGTCTTTTTCGACGATTCGGCCAATGTCGTCGATTTCGACGTCGGGGGTATTGAGGGCTTCAAGGATCTGAGTGTAGAGGGAGGGGCGGCTGGGGAGGCGGCGGAGGCGTGTGGCGAAGGCGCGGAGGTCGGGGTTGCTGAGGAGGTCGTTGAGGTGGAAGGCGCGCTCGATGGTGGAGAGGAGGACGAGGGGTTCGCAGGGTTTGCTGAGATACTGGTGGACGGCGCCGACGCATTTCATGAGGAGGTCGTTGTTGGCGTGTCCGGAGAGGACGATGCGGATGGTCTGTGGGTAGAGGCGCATGACCTCGTTGAGGAGTTCGGCGCCGGTCATGCCGGGCATGAGCATGTCGGAGACAACGATGTCGTAGGGGGCGGCGGCAAGAGACTGGAGGGCTTGCTGGCCACCTTCGGCGGTGTCGATCTCCCATTCGTCGGTGAGGGAGAAGAGGGATCGTTCGAGGCCGCGGAGGACTCGGGGTTCGTCGTCAACGAGCAGGAGGCGTTTCATTGCGGGGCTCCTTGTTGGGCGGGGTGGTTTGCTGGAGTGGGAGGCGGATGATGAAGGTGGTGCCGGCGGCGGGTTGAGTTTCGAAGGTGAGGGTGCCGGCGTGTTGGTCGACGATGACGGCGCGTGCGAGTGCGAGGCCCTGGCCGGTGCCCTTGCCGATTTGTTTGGTGGTGTAGAATTGCTCGAAGACGTGGGGTTGCGCGTGGAGTGGGATGCCGGTGCCGGTGTCGCGGATGCGGATCTCGACCCAGTTGCCATCGAGGCGGGTGCTGACGGAGATGGTGCCTTTTTTGCCGGTGTTGAAGCCGACGACATCGGCGATGGCGTGGGCGGCGTTGACGACGATGTTGAGGATGACCTGGTTGAACTCGCCGGGCAGGCAGGGGATGAGGGGGAGTTGGGGATCGAAGTCGGTGACGAGCTCGGCGACGTATTTCCACTCGTTGCGGGAGACGGTGAGGGTGCTTTCGATGGCTTGGTTGAGATCGACGGGGGTGAAGGTGTCCTGTCCTGGGTGGGAGAAGTTTTTCATGGCCCGGACGATTTTGGTGACGCGGGCGAGGCCCTCTTCGGCGTCGGAGATGGCGACGGGGATTTCGCGGCGGAGGTAGTCGAGGCGGACTTTTTCGGCGGGTGCGAGGAGGGCGGCGAGCTCGGGAGGGAGGGGCCCCTGGGTGCGGAGCCATTGGAGGAGCCCGGTGTAGGCGGCAAAGACGTGCTCGAGGTCGCCGAGGGTTTTTCCGATGAAGTGGATGTTGTCGCTGACGTATTGGGTGGGGGTGTTGATCTCGTGGGCGATGCCGGCGGCGAGGCGGCCGATGGATTCGAGTTTTTGGGCCTGATGGAGCTGGAGCTCGAGGGCGGCGCGTTGCTCCTCGTTGCGTTTCTGCTCGGTGATGTCGGTGGAGAGTCCGAAGGTGCCGACGATGGTCCCGTGCTCGTCGCGCAGGGGCATCTTGGTGGTGGCGACCCAGGTGGGGGGGCGGTCTGGCCAGGTTTCTTTTTCGACGAGGTTGAGGATGGGGGTGCCGGTTTGGATGATGCGTTGTTCATCCTCGTAGGCGGCCTGGGCGTGCTCCTGGGTGAAGAAGTCGAAATCGGTTTTGCCGACGAGGTCATCAGGTGAGGCCTGGCCGAAGCTTTTTGCAAGGGCCTGATTGACGCGGATGAAGCGGCTTTTGAGGTCCTTGAAGTAGATGGCCGAGGGGATGGTGGTCATCAGGGTCTGGAGGAGCTGCTGCTCCTTTTCCAGGGATTCTTCGGCGGAGTGCTTGTCGGTGATGTCCTCTTTGAATGCGATGTAGTGGCTGGTGCGGCCGTGCTCGTCGGTGACGCTGGAGATGGTGGCCTGTTCCCAGAAGAGCTCGCCGTTTTTGCGGCGGTTTTGGAGGGTGCCGCGCCACTCGCGGCCGTGGGTGATGGCTTCCCAGAGGGCGGTGTAAACTTCGGGTGGGGTGTTTCCGGATTTGAGGATGCGTGGGTTGAGGCCAATGACCTCGGTGGCGGAGTAGCCGGTGATGCGGCTGAAGCGGGGGTTGACGTATTTGATGCAGCCGGCGGCGTCGGTGATGATGATGCTGGTGGGGACCTGTTCGATGGCGCGGGAGAGTAGGTGGAGTTGAGCCTCGGTGGCTTTTTGCCGGGTGATGTCGCGGGCGGTGAGT
>MWDT01000100.1 GCA_002070825.1 Verrucomicrobia bacterium ADurb.Bin122 | reverse complement strand
GTATGCCGTCGGGCGCCGTGTTTACGGGCGAGTGGCCGGCTGGGCGGCGGCCGGTGTGCTGGCGACGTCGCTGCTCTATTTTGCACTCGGGCACATCCTGCTGCTGGATATGCCGGTGTCGGCCTTCATGAGCGGCACGCTGTTCTGCTTCATCCTCGGCGTGCGTGAGGCGCCGGGCGGTCTGCGGCGCGCGCTGTTTTACGGGCTCTACGCGTGTGCGGCGCTCGCCACCTTGTCGAAGGGCCTGATCGGATTTTTGCTCCCCGGTGCGGTGATGTTCGTGTGGCTTCTGGTTTTCAACCAGTGGAAACGCCTCCGCCCCCTGTATCTGCCGTCCGGGCTCGTGCTGTTTTTTGCCATCGCCGCGCCGTGGCACCTGCTGGCGGCGCAGCGCAACCCCGACTGGGCGCATTTCTACTTCGTGCGCGAGCACTGGCTGCGTTTCACGACGACCATGCACGGTCGCTATCACCCGTGGTGGTATTTCATCCCGATCCTCCTGGCCGGTTTCATCCCATGGGTCGGGTATCTGCCGCAGGCGATCCGGTCGGCGGTGGCCGGCGGTTGGGCGCGGCGGCGGGAAAACGCCGACGCATGGTTCTTTGTCACGTGGGCGCTCGTGATCTTTTTGTTCTTCAGCAAATCCCAGTCGAAGCTCGTGCCGTACATCCTGCCGGTGTTTCCGCCGCTGGCGGTGCTGGTCGGTGCGTGGCTGGCAGACGTTGCCGCCGCGGGCCAGGCGGTGCGTTTGCGCTGGGGACTGCGGATCTTCGCCTTCCTTTGTGGTGCGATCGGAGTCGCGGCAGTGGTGGCGACCTTCAAGACCGGCCTGATCCGCAACACCGCGCAGGCGGTGGCCCTGCGGCCCTACGCGGCCGGTATCGCTGTCGTGTTGGTGTCGGGTGGGACACTGGCTCCGTGGTTGCTGAAAACGCGCGGCGCGCGCCCTGCTCTCTTTGCTCAGGCGGCCACGATGCTTGCCATGCTCCTGCTCGTGGCAGCGGCCATGCCGCACCTGCAAAAACCCGGCACCAAGCCCATGGCGTTGCTCTACGCGTCCAGGGCGCGGCCGGGCGACCGGATTTTCCATTATCAGGACTACTCCCACGACTTCACCTTTTACGCGGCATGCCAGGTGGGCTCGGTGGACTACCCGTGGTTTGGGGAGCTCGGGCTCGACATCGACGCCGAGGCGCGCGCCAGCGGCCGTTTCATCGATGAGACCGAATTCCGCCGCCAGTGGAGCGCCGGCGCCGGGCGCGTCTGGCTGCTCATTCGCAAGGAAAAGGCGACACCACTGCTCTCGGACCCCTCGTTCCGTTATCATTTGCAGGGTGAAACAATGAAGCACTACTTGGTGACCAACCAACCCTGACATGAGTGCATCCACGTCTGCGGCCCCGTTCCTTCCATTCACCCGTCCGACGATCGACGACGAGACCATCGCCGGCGTCTGCGAGGTGCTGCGCTCCGGCTGGATTACCTCTGGTCCGCAGGTGAAGGCCTTTGAGGCGAAACTCTCCGAGTACTTTGGCGGGCGCC
This sequence comes from Verrucomicrobia bacterium ADurb.Bin122, assembly GCA_002070825.1. Taxonomy (GTDB): domain Bacteria; phylum Verrucomicrobiota; class Verrucomicrobiia; order Opitutales; family Opitutaceae; genus MWDT01. Next base: position 6,141 of record MWDT01000100.1, on the reverse strand, counting down.
CGGTGCGCGCGTTCAACTCCGGCACCTGCACGATGGAGATTGCACTGCGCATCGCCGGCATCGGCCCGGGCCACGAGGTCATCACCACGCCGCTGTCGTGGGTTTCGACGAGCAACGTCATCCTCGAAGTCGGCGCGCGTCCGGTCTTCGTCGATATCGATCCCGTCACGCGCAACATCGACCTGGAGCGCATCGAGGCGGCGATCACGCCCGCCACGCGGGCGATCATGCCGGTCGATCTATCCGGCCTGCCGGTGGATCGCGACCGCCTCTACGCGATCGCCGGGAAACACAAACTCCGCGTGATCGAGGATGCCGCGCAGTCCTTCGGCAGCAGCTGGAAGGGCCGCCGCATCGGCGCCTCCGGCGACTTCGTCTCCTTCAGTTTCCACGCCAACAAGAACGTCACCACCATTGAGGGCGGCTGCCTCGTGCTCAACGACGAGCGTGAGGTGAAGCTCGCCGAGCAGTACCGTCTGCAGGGTGTCATGCGCTCGGGCTTCGACGGCATGGAGGTCGAGGTCGTGGGCGGAAAATTCAACCTCACAGACGTGGCCGCGCGCGTCGGCCTCGGCCAGCTCGCGCAGGTGGACGTGTTTACGATCCAGCGGCGCGAGCTCGCGCGTGCCTACTTCGAGGCGTTTGAAAAGGCGGGCGCCAAAAAACTCGGGCTGCGCCTGCCGGTGCCCGATTTCACTCAGAGCAACTGGCATATGTTCCAGGTCATCCTGCCCGAGGTGCGCCTGAAGGTGAAGCGCGCCGAGATCATGGCGCAGCTGCACGCCGCCGGCATCGGCACGGGCGTGCACTACCCCGCGATCCATCTCTTTGCTCTCTACCGCAGGCTCGGCTGGAAGGACGGCGATTTCCCTCATGCCGAATATGCGGGACGAAACATTCTCACACTGCCGCTGTTCCCGACGATGACGCGCGACGATGTCGCCCGCGTGGTCGATGCGTTGGTGGCGGTGATCCAAAAAAACGGCAAAGCATGAACGTCTCCGGTCCGGTCCAACTCTCGATCGTCATCCCGGTTTACAACGAGGAGCTGAATCTCCCGACCCTCTTCGCGCGCCTGTACCCGGTGCTCGACGGGCTCGGGCGTCGCTACGAAATCCTCTTCACCAACGACGGCTCGCACGACCGCTCGATCGAGCTGCTCCGCGCCCAGCACACGAAGCGCCCGGACGTCACCCGCATCATCGATTTCAACGCCAACTACGGCCAGCACATGGCCATCATGGCGGCGTTTGAGCGCGTGCAGGGCGACGTGATTGTCACGCTCGACGCCGATCTGCAAAACCCGCCCGAGGACATCCCGGCTCTGCTGGAGCGCATCGACGCCGGCCACGACTACGTCGGCGGTTTTCGGCTGAAGCGGCACGACTCGTTTTTCCGCACCTACGCTTCGAAGGTGATCAATGGCGTGCGCGCGGCGACGACCAACATCCGCATGACGGACCAGGGCTGCATGCTGCGCGCTTACAAGCGGCCGATCATCGAGGCCATCGTGCGCAGCGGCGCGATCAACACCTTCATCCCCGCGCTTGCCTACAGCTTCTCCAGCAATCCGACCGAGGTGGGTGTGCACCACGAGGAGCGCCACGCGGGCGTCTCCAACTACTCGTTCTACAAACTCGTCCGACTCAACTTCGACCTCATCACCGGCTTCTCGCTCGCGCCGCTCCAGCTCTTCACGCTTTTCGCGATGGCCTGCTCGGCGGGGAGTTTCGTGCTGGTGCTCGTGCTCGCGGCGCGCCGCCTGATCATCGGTCCGGAGGAGGGCGGGCTCTTCACCCTCTTCGGCATCTTGTTTTTCCTGATCAGCGTCACGATGGTCGGCATCGGCCTCATCGGCGAATATGTCGGCCGCACCTACCAGGTCGTCCGCACCCGCCAGCGCTACATCGTGAAGGAAATGATCGAGACGAAATCCTAATGCCTGCGCCGACGCTCCATCTCCTGCACGGTATTGTGGGGTCGGGAAAAACGACCTTTGCCCGACGGCTTGAGCGTGATCTTCCCGCAGTGCGTTTCTCGCCCGACGAGTGGATGGTTGCACTGCATGGAGTGAACCCGCCCGAGGTGCTTTTCCGCGATCAGGCGGCACGCATCGAGACTTTGGTCTGGGAGCACGCCGGGCGTATTCTCCGCGCCGGCGTGGATGTGGTGTACGAGGGCGGATTCTGGACGCGTGCCTCTCGCGACGATGCCCGCCGCCGCGCTCGCGAGTGGGGCGTCGAGTGCCGGCTTTATTCCTTGCGATGCCCAGTCGAGGTCGCACGCCGGCGTGCACTGGCGCGCACGGCCAACATGCCGGACGGTGCGCTTGAGATCAGCGGCCCGACCTTCGACCTGCTTCTCCAGCGTTTCGAGCCGCTCGGTCCGGACGAGCCTTGTACCGTCGTGGAGACCGGTGGCCTTTGATTTTTCCCATGCCCAAACCGCGCATCCTTTTTTTCGGTTATAGCGAAGTTGGCTACGAGTGCCTTTCGTTGCTGCTGGAGCGTGGCGACAACATCGTCGCGCTCATCACGCACGAGGATAACCCCAGCGAGAAAATCTGGTTCAAGACGCCCGCCGTTGCCGCCCGCGAAAAGGGCATCCCGGTTTTCGCGCCGGAAAACGTCAACACGCCGGAGTGGCGCGAGAAGATCGCCGCGCTCGCGCCCGATCTGATCCTCTCCGTCTATTACCGGCACATGATCGGCACGCGGATTCTCGCGATGCCGCGACTCGGTGCCTTCAACATGCATGGCTCGCTCCTCCCGCGCTACCGCGGCCGTGCGCCGATCAACTGGGCCGTCCTTCACGGCGAACTGCGCCTCGGCATGACGCTCCACCGCATGGTCGCGGCTCCCGACGCCGGCGCCATCGTCGATCAGGACGGCGTCGAGATCGGCCCGCGCGACACCGCCGAGCAGGCTTTCCGCAAAGTGCTCCCGTGCGCCCGCCGCGTGCTCGCGCGCCAGATCGATGCGCTCCTCGCCGGCACTGCTTGCGAAACGCCGCAGGACGACGCGCAGGCAACCTACTTCGGCGGACGCAAACCGGAGGACGGCCGCATCGATTGGCGGCAGACGTCTCAACAGATTTTCAACCTCATCCGTGCCGTCACCGATCCGTATCCGGGCGCGTTTACCGATGTCGATGGCTCGCGCCTCATGGTCTGGTGGGCCGAGCCGAAGACGTTGGCCCCCGGGCTGCGCCGAGGACGGGCCGGTGAGATTCTCTCAATCGCGCCTCTGGTTGTTGCGACGGGTGACGGTGCGCTGGAGCTCACGCGTACAGAATGGCGCGGGGCCGTCCCTCCCGTTTTCCGCCCGGGCCTCGTTCTCTAAACTGTTTCTTTTCCCCCATCCAATTATGCCACTCCGCGTTCTCATCCTCGGTGCCAATGGCTTCATCGGTAGCTCGCTTACGCGCGCCATCCTCAAACAGAAAGACTGGGAGGTTTACGGCATGGACATCGGCGAGCACAAGCTGACCCACAGCCTTGGCGACCCGCGTTTCAAATTTGTCGAGGGCGACATCACCATCAACCGCGAGTGGATCGAATACCATGTGAAGAAGTGCGACGTCGTCATCCCGCTCGTCGCCATCGCCAACCCCGTGCAGTACGTGAAGGATCCGCTGCGCGTCTTCGAACTCGATTTCGAAGCCAACCTCGCGGTCGTCCGCCTATGCGCGAAGTACAAGAAGCGCGTGATCTTCCCCTCGACCTCCGAGGTGTACGGCATGTGCCCGGACGAGGAGCTCAACGAAGAGACGAGCAATCTCGTGTACGGTCCCATCGAGCGCCAGCGCTGGATCTACGCCAACTCAAAGCAGCTGCTCGACCGCGTGATCTACGCTTACGGTGTGCGCGACGGCCTCGACTACACGCTCTTCCGCCCGTTCAACTGGATCGGGCCGCAGCTCGACGACGTGTTTGCCGCCAAGGAGGGCAGCTCGCGCCTCTTCACGCAGTTCATCTCCAACGTCATTTTCAAAAAGCCCCTCCAACTCGTGGACGGCGGCAAGCAGAGCCGCTCGTTCACCTTCATCGACGACGGCATCGACGCGCTCCTGCGCATCATCGAAAACAAGGACGGCTGCGCCTCGCGGCAGATTTTCAACATCGGCAATCCGAAGAACGACGTGAGCGTGGCCGACCTCGCCAAGCTGATCGTCGCCGCCTTCAAGCAGTACCCCGACTACGCGGAGCATGCGAAGGCCGCCAAGGTCGTGAAGGTCTCCTCCGGCCAGTACTTCGGGAAATACTATCAGGACATTCAGAAACGCGTGCCCTCCATCGCCAACGCGAAGAAGCGGCTCGGCTGGATGCCCAAGGTGGACCTCAAGACCGCGATCACGCGCACGCTCGATTACCACCTCGCGCACAAAGATTATCAGCTCGAGTGAGTCGGGCCGGCGCCTGGCGCTTGGGCCTTGCGATCTGGTTCCTGCCCCGGGTGCGCTAATCCTAATTTGATCCTAATTTATCCAAAATTAGGATTGACCTCTAATCCTAATCTAATCCTAGTTTATCCGAAATTAGGATTTCCGTGAAGCCGCCTACTCGTCCACCAGTTTTCCAAGAACTGCTGAAGCAGTTAAGCCCGAGCCGGTTTCTGGAGATTCTGAGCCAATCTTCAGGATGGATGAAGGTAGATCGTTACCTGCATTGGCATGATTTCCGGCGACGCCCGGCGCCTGCTGGTTTCACCGTGGAGGAGTGGTGGATGGGAATTAAACTTGGCCGCGGTAGTCTACTTCGTCCTGTTCCCCTCCACGACAAGGCTGGGCAGCCGTTTCGGTTCGCCCAACCTGACTCATTGACGGAGCTCCTGCACCACATTGATCGTGGGCTGGGTGCGACTTTGGGCGTGCCGCAGGCCATCGATAGCCCTGAGGCGCGTGATCGGTATATCGTGCGCTCCCTTTTCGATGAGGCGATCACGTCGAGCCAACTGGAGGGAGCCGCCACGACACGTGAAGTGGCTACCGAAATGCTGCGGAGTGGGCGGCCACCACGCGATAAAAACGAGCGGATGATTCTCAACAACTACCGCACGATGCAGCGCATCCGTGAGTTGCGGGCGAGTTCGCTGACACCGGCCGTGGTTTTCGACCTACATCGATTGGTGACCGAGGGTACGCTGACCAATCCCGACGCGGCCGGGCGTTTGCGCTCGGATCAAGAGGATATCCGGGTGGTGGACGAGATTGAAGGCACGGTGTTTCACGTCCCGCCGCCCGCCAGCCAGTTGGCCGCGCGGCTCGACGCATTGTGCGCCTTTGCGAATGGAGAAACTCCCGATTTTTTCATTCACCCGGTGATTCGGGCGATCCTGTTGCACTTTTGGCTAGCTTACGATCATCCGTTTGTGGACGGCAACGGGCGCACGGCCCGCGCGCTCTTTTACTGGTCGATGCTCCGGCAAGGCTACGAACTCTTCGAGTTCATCTCGATTTCGCAGATACTATTGCGCGCACCGGTGCGCTATGCGGAGGCGTTTCTGCACACGGAGACTGACGACAACGATCTCACCTACTTCATCCTCCACCAAGCTGGCGTTATTCGGGAGGCCGTGGAAACACTGCGGGCGTATGTGCTGCGGAAGACGGCAGAGCTTCGGACCGCAGAGAAGCGTCTCCACGGACTTGGTGGGCTGAACCACCGGCAGCAGGCTCTCCTGACCCATGCCTTACGCGAGCCTGCGACGCCATACCTCATCGTGGCGCATCAGCGCAGCCACAATGTCACGCACCAGACGGCTCGGGACGATCTTTTCGACCTCGTGCAACGCGGGCTGTTGATCGTCCAGCGCGAGGGGCGGCGTTATGTTTTCGTGGCGCCCACCGATCTCGGTCAGAAGTTGGAGCAGCTCGCCGGGCCCAAGCCGTCGCCCCCAACGGATCGCACGTTGCCGCTCAGGCTTTCATCCGTGCCAGAGCCACCGGCGGGAAACGCATAGCGGCGGCTTCGGCATTCGCTGCGGACGAGATTGGTACAGCCTGAGCCGTCGCCATTCCAACCCCGGTCGGTCTTCGCCTGATCAAACCGGGCGACAGTTGGACTCAACTGAATGGTTACGGCTGAGACGGCGGACGATCGCGACGAAACCGCAGCCGGCGAGGATCGCGATCCAGAGCGGA
>MWDT01000099.1 GCA_002070825.1 Verrucomicrobia bacterium ADurb.Bin122 | reverse complement strand
GATGGCGTGGACGTCGAGGCGCTCGCGGCTCAGGCCGAGGCCGGGGACGTATTCCTGGCGGTCGAGGATCTTGCGATACTCCTGGGCGGTGGCGGCGGTGAGCCAGCCGCAGTTGCGGCCCATGACTTCGTGGACGATGAGCATGCGGGGATTGGCACCGTGCTCGGCGACTACGTTTTGGAAATAGCGGGCGCCTTGCTCGGCGGCGGTCCAGGCGCCGAGGGACTGACGGATGGGGAATACGTCGTTGTCGATCGTCTTCGGCAGGCCGATGACGGTGAGGCCGTAGTTGTTCTTCGCCAGATAGGCGGCGAGGTCGGCGGCGGCGGTGTTGGTGTCGTCACCACCGATGGTGTGGAGGATGTCCACGCCGTCCTTGATGAGCTGTTCGGCGGCGACCTTCTGCGGGTCCTGGCCTTCCTTCACGAGACCGCGCTTCACGCAGTCTTTCACGTTGGTGAGCTTCACGCGGCTGTTGCCGATGGGGCTGCCGCCGTAGCGGTGCAGCACATGGGCATTGGCACGCACTTCGGGCGTGACCTTGTAGCTGTCGCCGAGCAGGAGGCCTTTATAGCCGCCGCGGTAGGCGATGATTTCGATGTCGGGCGCGATCTCGGTGTAGCGCTCGATGAGGCCACCGATGGCGGAGCTGAGGCAGGGGGCGAGGCCACCAGCCGTGAGAAGTGCAACTTTCTTGGGTCGGACAGGAGTGCTCATGACAAAAAGAGCAGGGAGTTTCGACAGTCCAAGGGAAGCTTGTCGAGCCGGGAGCTTGTCAAAAAGTAGAAGGGCGCCGCGTGGCACAGACAAAAAAGCCGCCGGGCAACGCGTGCGCCGGCGGCTGGGGAAATGGATGGCGTGGGGATCAGGCCTGGGCCGCGACCAAGGTGATGCATTCGATTTCGACGCGGTCGGACGGCGTGCTGCGCTCCGGGCCGGAGCAAGGGATGTTGGCGATGCGCTCCAAGACGTCGTCGCCGGCAGTCAGCTGACCGAAGGCCGTGTACTGGCGGTCGAGGAAACGAGCGTCTCCGTGGCAGATGAAGAACTGGCAGCCGGCGGAGTTGGGATCTTGGGCGCGGGCCATGGAGATGACGCCACGGACATGCGGTTTGTTGTTAAACTCGGCCTTGAGCTTGTAACCCGGATCGCCGGTGCCCGGCATGCCGCGCGCGCCTTTTTTAGTGTTGGGGCAGCCACCCTGGATCATGAAGCCCTTGATGATGCGGTGAAAGGCCGTGCCATTGTAGAAGCCTTCGGTGGCGAGTTTCTTGAAATTCTCCACGGTCTTCGGGGCGACATCGGGCCAGAAGGCGAGGGTGAGTTCGCCGTAATTGGTCTTGATGACGGCGACTTCGTTGGCGGTGGCGGCAGGATTGCTCATAAAAAGCGGCAAGGAAGCCGGCGCCGCCCGCCCCTGCAAGTCGCAATTGATAGCGACCGCCCCACGCAGATAGCAGGATGGTCAGCCCGACGATGGAATTTGGAGGCAAGTTGGCTATGCTATGTCTGTCATGTGCAATCAGCGAAACTCCAAGCGGCTGCATCGTTTGCAGCAGATGGCCTGCGCGAGGCGTTCCCCATGAGTGCGGCGCGCACAGGTCGATGGATGGAGCGCTGGTTGCCTCGGCTATTCTGGGTGCTGGTGCCGGGATGGGGATTGCTGGTTTATGGCGATCTCTACTGGCTGCACCAAGTCGGCTGGCACGGTGAAAAAGGGATATCCTGGTCTGCGATGCTGGCCAACCACCCCGGATTCACTGTGACCGCACTGGCCGGGATGCTTCTCCTGGCGATCAGCGGAGTGGCCACGCGCCGGACGGCCCACGATCTGCGCGACCGCGCCGCGCGTTATCGCGCGATGGTGGCGACGCTCAACGAAGGCGTCATCGTGCAAGATGCCCATGGCGTCGTCCTCGAAGGCAATTTGCGGGCGGAACAAATCCTGGGGCTCTCGCACGAGCAACTCGTCGGCCAGCCCGTGTGGACGTTGCGCTGGACCCTCACCCAAGAGGATGGCTCGCCCCTGCTGCCGGAGCTGTTTCCCGCCGCACAAGCCCTGCGGACCGGGCGCCCATGCTGCAATGCCGTGATCGGGCTGGTGCACCCGGACGGGCGCACGCAATGGCTTCAGCTCAGTGCCGAACCTCTCTACCAGGAGCCCAACGAACCGCCGAGCTTGGTGGTGTGCGCTTTTCTGGACATCACTGCGCGCAGGCTGGCCGAGCGCCACCTGCGTCAGCTCTCGCAGGTCGTCGAGTGTTGCCCGATGGGAGTGTTTGTCTGCGACACCCACGGGCGAATCGAATATGCCAACCCCCGCATGGAGTCACTTTCCGGCTACGCTCGCAACGACATGCTCGGGCAGACCCCACGCCTCTTCAAATCAGGCCTGACCCCCGTCTCGGTTTACACGGAACTCTGGCGCGATATCCACGCCGGCAAACTCTGGCGCGGGGAACTGCTCAACCGGCACAAGGGCGGAAGCCTTTATTGGGAGGCCCTGACCATCGCCCCTGTCAAAGATGGCAACGGCCGCATCACTCACTTCATCGCACTCAAGGAGGACGTCTCCGAGCGCAAGCGCATCGAAAACCTCCTCGCAGACCAACGCCTCCAGTTTGCCGCCGGGATGGCGCTCGCTCGCATGGCCCCATGGGAGTACGAGGTCGCAACGGACCGGCTCACCCTCAACGACCACTTCTACGAGCTCTACGGGACCACTGCCGAGCGCGAGGGTGGCTACCAGATCAGCCTCGAGACTTATGCCACGCGCTTCCTCCCGGCCGATTCCGCCATTGCCGTGCGCGACGTCCTGCGCGCCGCCCTCGAAGGCCCCGAGCTGACCGTCCCACGCCAGGCCTCCCACAAAATCGCACGGCCCGACGGCACTCTCCGAGAAGTCGTCGCCCGATTCCGCGTGCTACGCGATGCCGCAGGCAAACCCACACGGGTACTCGGTGTCGTCCAGGATATCACCGATCGAATCGAGCTCGAAGAAACCCTGCGACAAAGCGAGGCCGTCGTCCGTCAGCAATTCAACGAGAGCGACTTCATCATGCTGAGGGTGGACCCCGCCACCGGGAAGATAACCGAGGCCAACCCGGCGGCTGTAGGCTTCTATGGCTATCCGCGCGATATCCTTCTGACGATGCGCCTCTCCGCGCTCGGCACATTGCCCGAGGAAAAAGTCGCCCAGACACTCGCTTCACTCACCTCGGAGCAGCCCCAGCATCACGAATGGCGCCAGCGAATGGCCGACGGATCCCTGCGCGAGGTTCAGATATCGCTCCGCCTGGTTCGCTCGGCTACGCAGGACGTGGTCAACGCCACCATCCGCGATCTTTCGGGTTGGCGCCAAGCCGAGGCCGCACTCCAGGAACGCACCTTCGAGTTGTCAGAGGTGCAGGAACGTCTCGCCCGTGCCGCCCATGCGAAAACCGAACTCATCGCAATGATGAGCCGCGACGTGCGACCCTCCATGTCCACCGTCGTCAGCTGCGCTGAGTTGCTGCTCAGTACGGATCTCACCGAAAAACAGCGGCACTATCTCGAATCCATCCGCACCGCAGGCGAGGACCTTTTCTCTCTGGTGAACGACGCCGACGACCTCGCCCTCGTCGAATCGGCACGGCTGACCATCGAGTCTGTTCCGATGGATGTCCGCAAAATCAGCGAGGAGGTCCTCGCAGTGTCTCGTGCCATCGCCGAGCAAAAGAGCCTCGACCTCCAGTACCACTGTGCCGACACCGTTCCGCGCCTGCTCCAGGGCGATCCGCGCCGGCTCAGGCAAATCCTCGATGCTCTCGTCAGCCACGCTGTTCAGGCGACCGATCAGGGCCGCGTTGCCCTGATCGTCAATGTCGACGAACGTGTGCGCGGACTCGAATTGCGATGCGAAGTTTTCGACACGAGCCACGGCCTTGTCCCAGAACTTCAACGGGCCCTGTGCGATCCACGCTTGCCACACGAAGGGGCCGGTGCCGACGCCGAGATCACGGTAAAACTTGGGCTCATCCTCTGCCAGCGGCTGACTCAGGCGCTGGGCGGCAAACTGGAGGTCGAGAGCGATGGGGGGCGCGGATGCCGGTTCCGTTTCACGATCCCGACGTTCGCCCCCGCATCCGAACCTCCATCAATTGACGACGGGGTGCCCACACCTGCTGCAACCCGCCCCGCGCGGCCTCTTTCTATTCTCGTCGTCGATGATTTTCTCACCAATCGCATGCTTGCCTGCGAAATCCTGCGCCATCTCGGGCATCGCTGCGACATGGCGGCCGACGGAGCCGAGGCGGTGGTCAAAGCCACCACGCACCCGTACGATGCGATCCTCATGGATCTCCATATGCCGAAACTTGGCGGCATCGCCGCCACGCGGCAGATACGGGCCGCGGAAAGCGGGCACGGCCGCAGGGTCCCGATCGTCGCCCTGACGGTCGAGGTCGATTCAAAGGTCCATGCCGAGTGCCGCGAGGCCGGTATGGATGGAGTGCTCACCAAGCCCTTCCACATCGCCGAGGTCGAGCAGGTCCTCGCATCGTTTCCACCCGCGCCAGTCTGAGCGTGCGCGAGCTTGCCGGCTCGGGAAAAATCGCTGCTAGTGGCGCACCTCGTTCGATGCGCCTCCGCCGTCTCACCCTGCAAAACTACCGCAACGCCGCACTGGTGCAGTGCGCGTTCGAGGGGCGGCTGCAGTTCTTCATCGGAGGCAACGGGCAGGGGAAAACGAATCTGTTGGAGTCGGTCGGCTGCCTCACCGCGTTGCGCTCCTTCCGCACTTCGGACAACCGCCACCTGATCGCACATGGGCAGGCCGAGGCCGCCATCGCCTGCACGGTCGAGCATGAGCGTTTTGGCGAGACGACAGTCACCGTAAAGCTGCGTGCCGATGGCAAGGAGGTCTGGACCGACCACGAGCGCGTCACGCGTCTGGCTGATTATCTCGGGCGTTTTCCCACCGTCGTATTTTCATCTCAAGATCAGCAATTGATCCGCGGAGCCCCGGCGGGCCGCCGTCGATGGCTCGATCTGACGCTAGCCGCCATGGACGCCGGTTACCTCAAGACGCTTCAGACGTACCACCGCGCTCTGGCCGAGCGCAACGCGCTGCTCAAACGCGGACAGGCGGGCGCCGATGCGACGCAGGAACTGGCGGCATTCGAACAGACGCTCGCGCCGGCGGCGGCCGATCTCAGCGTCCGTCGCGCGGAGGGTTTGCGGTCACTCGGCACCGAAGTCACCCGAGCCTATGCGCGCATCGCCGAAGCGGAGCCCGTCGAGCTCTCGTACAAACCCGACGGGCTCGATGGAGGCGACGCGCAGGCGTGGCGCGTGTTGTTCGAAAAGACGCGTGCGCGCGATGCCCAATTTCGAGCAACCATGTCCGGACCGCATCGCGATGACTTCATCTGTACAGTGAATGGTCGCAGCGCAAAGGACTTTGCCTCCGAGGGACAACAACGCTCGCTGGTGATCGCCGTGCGACTGGCGCAGGCGGTCTGGTTCCATGAGCGCGGGGGCGTGCGACCGCTGCTTCTGGCCGACGATGTACTCGGGGAGCTCGATCCGGTGCGGCGGGAGCGTTTCTGGGCCGCCATCGATCCGGAGGCGCAGGTGCTCGCCACGGGTACGACACCGCCAGCGAACGGTATCGGCGTGGGTTGGCAGATGTTTCGCGTAACGGCAGGGCAGGTGAGCCCGGAGCAGGAAGCCCGATGAACTGGGAACTTTGGCAATGGATCGTCGTGGCCGTGGCCGCGGTACTGGTGGGAGTGGCTAAAACCGGGATCGCGGGGCTGGGCGTGCTATTCGTCGCGATCTTCACGTGCGTGCTGCCCGCGAAACTGGCGAGCGGCTTCGTGCTGCCGCTGTTGATCTTCGGCGATCTGGTGGCGGTGTGGTCTTACCGCGGACACGCGCAATGGCGGCACCTCTGGCGGTTGTTTCCCTGGACCGCGGCCGGTGTCGCGTTGGGCTACCTGGCGATGGGCCGCATCGACGACCGGCAGGCGCAGATCCTCGTGGGCTCGATCATTTGTGCGATGGTGGCCCTGCATCTCGGACGTCGATGGCAGGCGGCGCGCCGCTCGGCGGAGGCGCCTGTGCAGGAGTGGCAGGGCTGGTTTGCTCCGATGATCGGAGTGCTCGCGGGCTTCACGACGCTCGTGGCCAACGCCGCCGGACCGCTCATGGCGATCTACCTGCTCGCGATGAAATCGCCGAAGCTCGAATACGTGGGCACCAATGCCGTGTTTTTCCTGCTGCTAAATCTATTCAAGGTCCCGTTCATGGTGCACCTCGGGCTGATCACGCCGGCGAGTTTTTCGGTCAATCTCGCGCTGCTGCCGGCGGTGCTGATCGGCGCGTGGCTTGGCGGAAAGATACTGACGCGCATCGATCAAAAACGGTTTGAGCAGCTCGCGCTCGGCCTGAGCGCGCTGGCCGGGATCAAACTTTTGTTTTAACCGGTCAGGCGCGGGCCGGGCGGGCGGAGCGACGACGCGCCGGGCCAGTCGCGATGAATGCGAGTCCTGCCAGCGAGTAGGCCGCCATGAACATGTCGGGGCGGGCCAGCAGGTCGGTGTAAGGCGTGGCAAAAGCGAACAGCGGATAGGCGGCACCGAGGGCGAGGAGGAGATAGTGTTTCATATGTGGTTAAGGGTTGCCGCTCCTTATTGCAGCGCCCGTGCCAACCTTTTGGCGATTACCTAAGTCGCTTATTTATATGTTTATAAAAAATATTCGATAAGGCGCGACTCCAGCCGGTTTCATTTTTGATGCGCTGGTGGGATGGGCAAATCCCAGAAGCGGGACGCCGCGTCGGCACCGACAAATCGGCAGGCATGGTTTGTTGCACATCCACTGTGCCGGGATCCCGGGCGCGGCGCTGTACGCGAAGGGGAGGGCGTACACCGAAAAATTGTGTGGCAACGTGCTGGGGGATCGTCGAACTTCGCGGTCCCTTATGAACCCTGTTCTACAGCTGTTAATCGAAGGCGGACATCTCTCGACGGCGCAAATGGCGCAAGTTGCAGGCTTGTCCGAGGCCGAATTCAACCAGCACCTGGAACAGTTGAAGAAAGACAAAATCTTCCTCGGCTGGCGTCCGGTGCTCGATCTCTCCCGTGAGGCCGCCGCCGCCGCCGCCGTGCGCGCCGTCATCGAGGTGAAGATCACCCCCGAGCGCGGAGGTGGTTTCAACCACTTCGCGGACCGCATCAGCCGTTTCGACGAGGTCGAATCGTGCTACCTCATGTCCGGCGCCTACGACCTGCTGCTCATCGTCAACGGTGCGAGCCTGCAAAAGGTCGCCGGGTTCGTCTCCGAAAAACTTTCCACGATCGAGGGCGTGCTCTCCACGAGCACGCATTTCATGCTGCGCTCCTACAAGGAGGGCGGTTTCACCGTCGGCGTGCCGGTTGAAGAAACCGGTCGCTTGAAGGTAGTCCCCTAAACGCCCTGCACGCACGCTTCCGCCGCAGGGTTTTCCTGTACGCAAGGCGCGTGCTTCCCACGCATCATGGACCCGAAACGCTTTATCGCTTCTCACGTCGTCGATCTGCCCAAATCGGGCATCCGCGACTTTTTCGAAATCGTCGCGAAGATGAAGAACGTCATCTCGCTGGGCATCGGCGAGCCGGACTTCGACACGCCGTGGCACATCCGCGAGGCCGCCATCTACGCTCTG
>MWDT01000098.1 GCA_002070825.1 Verrucomicrobia bacterium ADurb.Bin122 | reverse complement strand
GACTGCTGCTGGCGGATCGCCTCGATGTCCTGCGCGAGCGACTCGTGCTTGTGGACGGAAGTCTTTTGATCGACCTCGTAGCCGGAGCAATCGGTGCGCAGGCGCGCCACGCTGCTTTCGAGCTGGAGCAGGTTGAACTTTGCCTGCTGGAGATCCTGCTCGAGTTTGCCGAGCTCGCCCTCGATCACGGTGAGCTCGCGGTTGCGGTTTTGGAAAGTGGCGTCGGAGCTGCCGAGCAGGTTGAGCTGCATCTGCTTGTCCTGCGCGCCGGTGTCGACCTGTTCGTCGAGCTCGCGGACCTGCATCTCGACTTCGCCGAGGTTGGCGCGAGACGCCTCCAGGCGCTCGGCGAGGCCGTTGCGCTTGAGGTCGGCCATGTTGGCGGCGTTTTCGGCCTGCTCTTTTTGCGAACGAACGTCGTACACGGCCTGTTGCGCATCCTGCACGCGCTGGTTGAGCGCGGAACGCTCGGCGCGGCGGCTCTCGATGGCAGATTGCTGCGCCTCCAAGCTCGCGCGGCGCGTCTCGGCCTCGGTGCGCAGCGTGGTGACCTTTGCCTCCAACTCGCCCAAGGTCGCGCTCAGTTGCGCGTGTTGCCAGCCGCTGTGCGCGAGCGCGAGATGGCGGAGGCGGTACGTGAGGCGCTTGTAGCGCATGGCCTTCGCGGCCTGGCGGCGGAGACTGCCGATCTGGCGGCCGACCTCGCCGATGACGTCGGCCACGCGCGCGAGATTCTGGTCGGTGAGCCCGAGCTTTTGCAGGGCCTCGCGGCGCTGCGATTTATACTTGGTGATGCCGGCGGCTTCTTCGAAGACGGCGCGGCGCTCCTCGGGTTTGGAGGAAAGGATCTGGTCGATCTGGCCCTGCGCCATGATCGAGTAGCTGGTCCGGCCGATGCCGGTGTCCATGAACAGCTTTTGGATGTCCTTCAGGCGGCACGGCTGGCCGTTGAAGAAGTACTCGCCCTGCCCGTCGCGGTGCACGCGGCGCATGATCTCGATCTCGTGAAACTCGCTGCCGAGCTGCTTCTCGCAATCGGTCAGGAGCAGCGAGACTTCGCACAACTGCGCCGGTTTGCGGGTGTCGGCGCCCTCGAAAATGACGTCCTGCATCTTGCCGCCGCGCAGGGCCTTGGCGCTCTGTTCGCCCAGCACCCAGCGGATGGAGTCGGCGATGTTGGACTTGCCGCAGCCATTGGGACCGACGATGGCGGTGACGCCGGGTTCGAAACGCAGCGTCGAAGGGTCCGCAAAGGACTTAAAACCGTGCAGCTTTAGAGCCTTGAGATACATGGAAGCCGGGGAGTTGAACGGGCCGGTTTTCGCTCGGCAAACGGAAACTGCGCGGAGTTGTTCACGAGTTATTCCCAATGGTGGCAGCGCCACTCCGCACCTGGACCAGCGCCCTCACCGACAAGTCGACCAAGGGCGGCTTGTTACAGGTTCAACGCGACGGAACTATTTCATAAATTAACCATATTGTCACAAGGGGGTAAACAAAAGACACCCCGCTAAAGCCAATGAAGTGCAGCAAGACGGCTTGAAAAAATGAACACGTTTTCATTTCAGTGGCGGTCTATGTGCAGCAGCAGCGCTTCTTTGGATTTCCTGCCGGTGATCCACGAGACCGATAAAGTCCGGGTTGAACTCCTGGAGGATCGGGTCGTGAAGACGTTTAAGCCGCAACCGGGCGCCACCCGCCGGTTTCGCCGTGAGTTGCGCGCGCTTCGCCGCCTCTCGGGGGCGGAAGGCTTTCCGCGCCTCCTGGCCTTTTCGGAGCAAGAGCGCTCGATCACGGAAAGCCGCATCCCCGGGGTCGCCCTCACCGAGTGCGACGAGATCCCGGAAAGCGCGTACGCCTCGCTCCGCCAGGCAGTCGAAACGATGCTCGATCGCGGCGTGGCACGGCACGCCCTCCCGCCGCGCGACATCCTGCTCCTGCCAAATGGCCAGGTCGCCATCGTGGATTTCGAACGCACGACCTTTTGCTGGTCGCGGCTCTGCCCGATCTGGCGGATCGCCAGTGCCATCACCCGTTTCCATCTGTTGCGAATCTTGGGCGAGAAATGTCCCCGGCTGCTCACCCGTACCGAGCGCAGCCAATTGCGCACGAGTTTTCTCGTCCGCAGTGCCTTTCTCGGACTGTGCGGATGCCTCGGCATGGAGCGCGCCCGCATCAAAAAGAACCGTTGGGCAAAGCCCGCCTCGGCCGCGGTGCGTAAGGCCACCAAGACCCCTTGGCCTCAGGCAGCCCGGCGATAACGCACGCTGAGCCAGCACCGTCTGCCAATCAGTGCCGAGGACGGGGGATTTCGAGGGTGACTCGGGTGCCTACGTTCTCGCGCGACGCAATCCAGGCGCGGCCGCCAAGGCGCTGGGCAAGCATGCAGGCCTTGGTGAGGCCAAAGCCGCCGCCCATGGTGCGCACATCGGCGACATTACTGCCCCGCTCGCCAAAGCGGACCACGCGGTCGAGGTCAGCTTCGGGAATACCGCGCCCATTATCCTCGACGACCAGGCGCAGATAATCGGGGCCGACATACACACCCGAGGAAATCTGACCTCCAGGCGGCGTGTATTTGCGCGCGTTGGCGAGGAGGTCCCGCATGACGTCGGGAAAGACCGCCGGCGCCGCGAGGACGTCGCCCTCAATCGAGCCGAGGTCGAGGCTGACGCAGTAGTCCGACGGCGTCTGCTGGGCAAGGTTGTAGAGGATGCGGTAGCGCCCCTTGCTGTTGCGCTCCATGGCGGCAAACACGTCGATGAGATTGCGACGAAGTTCGGCGGCAGGAAAGCGCGCCCAGCTCAGCGCGTGGCCCTCTCGGGCGAGCAGCTCATCGACGCGCTGAGAGATGATCGCAAAGATCGAGACGAGATTACCGGGCACCGCGGCAAAGTCCGGCGACGCAGCCTGCGCCGGATGTGCAGCGCTCTGGCGATGGACCTCGCTCATGACCTGCGCTCGCAACTGGGGAAACTGGCGGATATTGGCAAGCGCCTGCACGCGGTCCTGAAACTGGGTGACCCAGCCGTGGCAGGCGCGCAGGCTCTGTGCGAGCAGCTCGGGATCATCCGCGAGGATGAACCCGGCCAGATTGAGCTCTCCCATGAGGACCTGCGTCGCGTTGAGCAGGCTGTGCAGATCGAGCAAAGACGACTCCGCCGGAGTCAGCCCCGGGAGGGGCGCAACCTCGTGCTCAATGAGGCGTGGGTCCTTGGGCGGAAACATCCAGAGGGGCTACCGGGCGGCAGATTTGGAGGCAGGCAATTCGAGGGTGAAGGTGGCGCCCTTGCCCGGGCCATCACTGGCGGTGTGCAGGGAACCACCGAGCTCTTTGGCGGTGTTGGCGCTGGAGTGCAGGCCGAAGCCGTGGCCGTTTTTGCGGGTGGTGAAGCCGAAGGTGTAGATCTTGGCGAGGTTCTCCTTGGGGATGCCCACGCCATTGTCGGTCACGATGAACTGCACACGGCCCTCGGGGCTGAGGCGCAGGGTGATGGTCATATCCTTGTCGCTGCGCCCGGTGTCATCCATCGCATGTTTCGCGTTGCGGATGAGGTTGACCAGAATCTGGAGGACCTTGTGCCGGCTCACGTTTACGAGCGGGACCGGGTCGAAGATCTTTTTGACCGAGATGCCATGGCGGCTCAGCGAGGCTTCGCTGATGCGGAGAGCCTCATCAATGAGCTCCTCCGGGCGGGCGTCCTCGGTGATATGGGAGACGCTCGCGTAGTTCTGCTGCATCGCGACGATTTCCTTGATGTGTTCGAGGTTTCGTCGGAGCAGTTCGATCTCCTTCTGGAACGCTTCGCGCTCGGCGGAAAGCACGCCGGAGAGCTGGATGAGGTAACCGGGCAGCTGCTTGCCGCGGGTGTCGTTGGCGAGAAACTCAGTGAGGTTGGCCTGGTTTTGCTCAATCATCTGGGTGGCCTTGGCGAGGTTGCCCAGACGCGATTTGCCGACCTGCTCGGCGAGGAGCGATACGGAGGTGTTTACGCTGTTGAGGGCGTTGCCGATGTTGTGCAACACACCGCTGGCGATCTCAGCCATGCCGGCAAGACGGGACGCTTCGAGGAGCTCCTTTTGGGTGACGGCGAGCTTCAGCTCGGCCTCCTTGCGCGCAGTGATGTCGCGGGAGATGCCAAAGGTGCCCATGATCGAGCCGTCCTTGGCGAGGAGAGGCATCTTCGAGGTGGAGACCCAGGTGACATGCCCGTCCGGCCAGACCTCCTTCTCTTCCACGTTAATGAGGGCCTTGCGCGTCAGGATGATACGCTGTTCGTCGTCGAAGGCGCGCTGGGCGTGCTCGGTCGCGAAGAAATCGAAATCGGTCTTGCCCTCGATGTCGGCGGGACCGGAAAGGCCCATCCAGGTGGCCATGTTTTTGCTCACCCGGATGAACCGGCTGTTCACGTCCTTGAAATAAATGTTGTCCGGCACGCTATCGAGGAGCGAGCGGATGAGCTGCTGCTCGTACGCGAGCGATTCGGTAAGGTTGCGACGCTCGGTGTGGTCCGTGGCGGAGAACAGCAAGGCGCTGCGACCCTCGGCATCGGGCGAGGACCCGATCACCCACATCTCGACAGGGCGCTCGACGGCGGCCTCGCGCAACCAAAGCGACGACTCGCCACGCCACATGCCACCGTGTTGCAGTGCGGGGATAATCTCGTACAGAAGCGTCGGCACCGTGCGCGTCGGCAGGCAATCGGTCCAATCCAGCGAGGAAAGGTCGGCGGTGGCCGCAAACCCGAGCAACTGGCGGCCGGCCGGATTGAGGTAGCGGATCTTCATGCTCGGGTGGTCGATCACGGCGACCAGCTCCTGAGCATACTCAGCATGCTCGACAAGTACGGAGCTGCTCGCGTGATCTGCGTGTGGGATCGTCGAAGTACGGGCGACAACGCCGTTGGGGAGGTTCATCGAAATAGGGGTTTCGTGATGCGACAGCCGTTCTCCCACGACCGGGCGGACGTGGTAACAGTATTCCTCTATCGACCGCGACGTGTCCAACTTGAGCGCGTCCGCGGGCAGAAAAAACGCCGCAGGCCGGAGGCACTGCGACGTTGGGAAATGTGCGGCTCAGATCAGGCCAACGTGGGGGCCTTGGCGCCGCTGTTGAGCAACTTGTAGTTGACCGAGTCGATGAGCGCCTCCCACGAGGCCTCGATGATGTTGTCGCTCACGCCGACCGTGCCCCAGAAGCTCTGGGTGTCGCCGCTCTCGATGAGCACGCGCGTGCGGCTGCCCGTACCGTGATGGCCTTCGAGGATGCGGACCTTGAAGTCGCGCAGCTCCATCTCGGCGATCTTCGGGTAGACCTTTTCAAGGGAGAGGCGCAGGGCCTTGTCGAGCGCGCCGACCGGGCCGGTGCACTCCGCAACGGTGTGGTAGCTCTGGCCGTCGATGCGCAACTTGACGGTGGCCTCGGCAAAGAGTTCGCCGTGGTGGCGCTCGACGATCACGCGATAGCCTTCGACATCGAAGAACTGCGGGCGCTGGCCGAGGGCCTTGCGGATGAGGAGCTGGAGGGAGGCGTCGGCGGCCTCGAATTCGTAGCCGCGGAACTCGAGGGCCTTGAGCTCCTCGATGAGCGACTTCAGCTCGGGAGTCTTTTCGTCGATGTTAAAGCCGAGGGCGCGTGCCTTCATGACGATGCTGCTGCGCCCGGCCATGTCGGAGACGAGCACGCGGGTGTGGTTGCCCACGAGCGCCGGGTCGATGTGTTCGTAGCTGCTCTTGACCTTCTGGGCGGCGTTGGCGTGGAGGCCGCCCTTGTGGGCAAAGGCCGACGCGCCGACGTACGGGGCTTTCCCGTCGGGGCGCAGATTGGCGAGTTCGTCGAGATAGAGCGAAAGATTGCGCAACTGGCTGAGGTTGGGCGCGCAAGTGGCAGTGCGGCCCATCTTCAGGAAGAGGCTGGGCAGGATCGTGATCAGGTTGGAGTTTCCCGTGCGCTCGCCGTAGCCGTTCATCGTGCCCTGCACGAGCGCGGCGCCGGCATTGACGCCGGCCAGCGAGAGGGCGACGCCCAGCCCGCAGTCGTTGTGGCAATGCACGCCGACCTTGTCCGCGCCAAACTCCTTCACCACGCGCGCGACGATCTTCTGAAACTCGTCGACCATCGTGCCGCCGTTGGTGTCGCACAGCGTCAGGTTGCTGGCACCGCCGCGCAGGGCGGCCTCCAGCGTGCGCAGCGCATACTCGGGGTTGTCCTTGAAACCGTCGAAAAAGTGCTCGGCGTCGTGGATGACCTCGCGGCCGTTGGCCACGAGGAAACGCGCGGAGTCCTCGATCATGGCGAGGTTTTCCTCGGGCGTGGTACGCAGAATTTCGTGGACGTGGAGCAGCCACGTCTTGCCGACGAGCGTCATCACCGGCACGCCGCTGGCCAGGAGGGACTGGAGCTGGGCATCCTCGCTGGCTTTGGTGCCGGCGCGGCGCGTGGAGCCGAAGGCGGCGATCTTCGCGTGCTTGAGCCGCAGCTTGCCGACCTCGTTGAAGTAGGCGATGTCGCGGGGGTTTGAGCCAGGGAAACCGCCCTCGATGTAGTCGATGCCAAACTGGTCGAGCCGCTCCGTGATGAGGAGCTTGTCCGTCACGGAAAAACTGATGCCCTCGCCCTGCGTGCCGTCGCGGAGCGTCGTGTCGTAGATTTTAACGGATTTGGTACTCATAAAAAAACCCCGGGGAT
The DNA here is from genome assembly GCA_002070825.1 of Verrucomicrobia bacterium ADurb.Bin122. GTDB lineage: Bacteria > Verrucomicrobiota > Verrucomicrobiia > Opitutales > Opitutaceae > MWDT01. The sequence goes on along the minus strand of MWDT01000098.1, from coordinate 1,024 downwards.
TGGGCCCGGGGTCAGGAAGGGTTGGGTGGCTGGTTCGCTCACGCCGTTTTTCCATGCCCGAGCTGGCGGCTAATAATAATGCCGCTAATCGAGGGGATAATTGCCGGGAGGATCGCCATGGCGGTTGTTGTTGAGGAGGTGAAGAAAAGCCAGCCCCTCCGGATTGTCGAATCTGTTTTGCACGTTCCAGGTCGCTCTATCGTAAGACTACTCCCGGCCCGATTACCCATTGCCTTGCCCGCTAGGAAATCCACCATGCAAAGTGCGAAAAATGCGGGGCATCACACTACTTCTTATGAGCCTTGTACCTGTGCACATGACAGCGGCGCAGCTCCTGATCGGCACCTTTACCGACACCGGAGCGAGCCAAGGCATCTACGCAGTCCAGCTCGACGAAAAGACCGGCGCGCTCGGCGCACCTACCCTCGCCGCCGAGACGCAAAATCCATCCTTTCTCGTGCGTGCGCCGGGCAACTCCTGGATCTACGCGACGGGAGAAACCACCGGCGAAAACGGCGCGCGCACCGGCGCCGTCTGCCTCTACGCGCAAGAGCCCGCGACCGGCGCGCTCCGGCGTCTGTCGAGCCAGCCCGTGCCCGGCGAATCGCCCTGCCACCTGGCCACCACGCGGGACGGACGCCTCGCGTTGTCCTCGATCTACCGGGAGGGCCTGGTCTGCGCGTTTCCCGTCTCGGCCGAAGGACAACTCGCGCCGCAAAGCGCCGCCGTGGCGACCGCCGGCCCGGTCGGTCCGCGCGCCGACCGGCAGGACCATCCGCACGCGCACTCCACCACCCTGTCGCCCGACGAGCGCCACGCCTACGTCTGTGACCTCGGGCTCGACCGCCTTTTCATCTACCGGATCGACGCCGCTAAAAACGCGCTCGTGCCCGCCGAGCCCGCGTTTGCCCAGGCGCCCGCCGGAGCCGGCCCGCGCCACGCCACGTTTTCCGCCGACGGCCGATTCCTGCATGTCCTCAACGAGCTCGCCAGCTCCGTGAGCGTGTACGCCTGCGATCCAGCC
>MWDT01000097.1 GCA_002070825.1 Verrucomicrobia bacterium ADurb.Bin122 | reverse complement strand
GATTTGGGGGAAGAACTTGGCGATTTCCTCGCGCCAGACTGGGACGACGCTGGCGGGGCAGACGATGAGGCTGGGCTTGTCGGCGATGGGGCGCGCCGCGAGCAGGGAGAGGACCTGGAGCGTTTTACCCAGGCCCATCTCGTCGGCGAGCAGGCCGTGGCAGGCGGATTCGGCGAGGTGGTGGAGCCACTCGACGCCGCGGCGTTGGTAGGGACGGAGGATTTCCGGAAGAGCGGGGGGCGGGTTGGTGCGCGGGAGGAGGACCTGTTGGCGCCAGGTTTCCATCTCCGGGGTGAGGGTGAGCTTGAGGCGCGCGTCGTTGAAGAGGGAGAAAACGAGGTAGGGGGCGAGGGCCTGGTCGGGCGCCTGTGTCTCGGCGATGTTTTGCTGCCAGGTGCGGTAGGTCTCGAGCTTGTCGGCGGCGATCGAGACGATGCCGATGCTGGGGATGATGGTGGCGGCACCGCCGCGTTTGGTGAGCAGGGCGACTTCCGAATCGGTGAGGAGGCGCTCGCCGCTGCGGAAGATCCAGCGGAGGTTGAGTCCGGCTTCGTTGGTGGCGGCGCCGCGTTTGCCTGGACGGCGTTCGGCGACGGCTTCGATCTCGATGGCGCGGGTCCCCTTGAGGAGGTTGTCGGCCTTGTCGTCGAGTTCGACGGCGACGAGTTTGCGCCAGGCGGGCAGGACGGTTTTGAGGAAGTTGGGGATCTCGACGAGCGACTCCATCGTGTAGACGCCGCTTTCTGGATCGTAGTGGAAATGGGCTTTGCGCGCGTAGGCGGCGAGGCCGATGAGTTTGGCGCGTTCGGCGGAGGAGGCGTGGGCGCTGCCTTCGCCGGTGTTGGTCTTGCCGAGGGCCGGGAGCCGGTTTTTGCCATCGGCATCCTGCCAGTAGGCCTGGAAGGTGAGGCCGGTGGTCTTGGTCTTAAAGACGAGGACGAGGGGGCGGACGGGGGCGGTGGCCGTCGCGGCGGCGGGCGCCTTGGCGGGTGCGGCCGGGGCGACGGGCACACGATTGGGAGTCGCGGGTTTCGCGGCGGGCTGTGGAACCGCGACCGGTTTGCCCGGAAGGGGGGAGATTTCGTCGGCGACGAGCTCTTCGATCTCGTGCAGGCCGGCGACGGCGAGTGCGTGGGCGACCTCGATATCGGTCGTGGAGGAGCGGACGTGGAGGGTGCCGCCCTTCCATTCAACGACGGCGTATTGGTCGTGTTTATCGACCCGGCGGTGGATGATGGCGTCGTCGGCGGAGATCTCCAACTCGCGGACCTCGCTGTCGCGGTAGATGCGGCGGCCTTCCTCTAGTTGACTTTCCGTGAACGAGTTAGACCAATCATCGGCCAGTTTTTCGAACCAGAATTCCAGGGACTGCGGGGTGTAGACACGTTTGGGGCCGTGCGACTGCATGCTGATAAAAAAGCGGAACGTAGATTCTGAGGAGGGTGGGGCAATCCCCAATTTCGCCGGTTTTCGGGAGGGCGTGTTTTCCCCGAAGCGTAACATGGCCGACACAGGTTCGACACAATGGGGCGCGATAATGGCGGCGTTGAAACTCGCGATCGTCTCCGAAACCTTTCCTCCCGAAGTCAACGGCGTGGCGATGACCTTTGGGGTCATCGTGCGCGAGTTGAGCCAGCGGGGGCATGAAGTGACCGTTTACCGGCCACACCGTCCGGATTTGCCGGGGGATGCGGCGCATCCCGGGTTTCGCGAGGTGGCGTTGCCTGGGTTTCCGATTCCCGGCTACGGCCTGCTGCGGCTGGGGTGGCCGGCGTGGGGCAAGCTGGAGCGGCGCTGGCGCGCGGAGCGTCCCGATCTGGTGCATGTGGTGACGGAGGGGCCGCTGGGGGCTTCGGCCATCACGGTGGCGCGCCGGCTCGGGATCGCGGTGACCTCGAGTTTCCACACGAATTTCCACAGCTACGCGGGGCACTACGGGGCGGCGTTCATGCGGCGTTTGACGCTCGCGTGGCTGCGCCGGGTGCACAACCGGACGCGGATGACCTTTGCGCCGACGGTGGAGCTTTGTGCGGCGCTCGCCGATCGCGGGTTCAACGATCTGCGAGTGCTATCGCGCGGGGTGGACACGCGGCAGTTTTCTCCGGCACGGCGCGACGAGGCGTTGCGGCGCAGCTGGGGATCGGGGCCGGACGATCCGGTGGTGTTGCACGTCGGGCGCATGGCGCCGGAGAAAAACTACCCGGAGCTCTTTCGCCTGTATGCTGCGATGCGCGAGGCCAACCCGCGGCTGCGCTTCGTGCTCGCGGGCGAGGGGCCGCTGAAAGAGCGGCTGCAACGCGAGCATCCGCACTGCCTGTTCGCCGGGTTTTTCTCCCGCGAGGAAATCGGCCGCTACTATGCCTCGGCCGACATCTACATCCACGCGAGCCTGACGGAGACGTTTGGCAACGTGCTCACCGAGGCGATGGCGAGCGGACTGGCGGTGGCGGGCTACGATTACGCAGCCGCGCGGCAATTCATCCACCACGGCGAGAACGGTCTGGTGGCGCCGTGCGGGATGCCGGAATCGCTGCAAGCGGCAGCAGTCTCGCTGGCATGGGATGCGACGTTGCGCGGGCGGTTGCGTGCGGCGGCGCCGGCCTCGTTGGCTGAACAGTCTTGGGAGAGGGTGATCTCGCGCTTCGAGGCGGACTTGCTGCGTGCTGCCGGGCGTGGTGCCGCGGCTGTGGAGGCGTTTGCGGTATGAAAAAGGTGCTCATCCTCACCGCCGGTTTTGGCGAAGGGCACAACGCGGCGGCCCGCAATCTCGCGGCGGCGATCGAGGCCTCGGCCGGGCCGGGCTCGGCGCCCGTGGTTGATCTTTTTGCACTGGCCTCCCCGCGGCTCAACCGCGTGAGCCGGCGCGGTTATCTCGCACTCATCAACCGGGCTCCGCGCGTGTGGAGCCGGTTTTACGGCTGGATAGACCGGCGCGATATTTTTCCGCGTCACCTTTGGTTTCTGAGGCGCGAGCTGGGCGCCTTTGCGGAGTGCCTGAGGCGCGAGCAGCCGATGGCGGTGTGCAGCGCGTATCCTGTCTACGGTTTCCTGGCGAACCGGCTTGCGGCCGGGGGCGGGCTCCGCGTGCCCTATTACCACGTCGTCACCGACTCGATCAGCATCAACACCCTGTGGACGAAACCCGCCTGCGCCGGCTGGTTTGTGCCCAACGAGGAGACGGCCGGGGTGATGCGGCGTATGGGCGTGCCACCCGAAAAGCTGCACGCGTACGGTTTCCCCGTGCAGGCGTTTTTCGCCGAGCACGAAGGGCGGCTCTCTCCGCCCGATTTGGCGGCGGGGGCGCGTCCGCGGGTGTTGTTCATCGTGCACTCGGGGGTACGCCACGCCGAGACGACCGCGCGGCGCCTGCTCGCGGAGACGGACTGGGAGCTGACGATCGCTGTGGGCCGCGACGAGGGGCTCCGCCGGCGCCTGGCGCACGCGGCCTCCGGACGTCGCGTCTCCACGACCCTGCTCGGCTGGACCGATCAGGTGCCGCGTCTCTTGATGACGCACCATGTGGTGATCAGCAAAGCGGGTGGTGCAACGACGCAGGAGGCCATCGCCGCGCACTGCCCGATGGTGGTCAACCAGATCGTGCCGGGGCAGGAGGAGGGCAATTTCGAGCTATTGCGTCGCCGGGATGCCGGTGCCCTCGCCGAGACGCCCGACGCCGTACTGGCCGCGTTGCGGCGTGCCTTTGCCGATGGCGGCGCGCGGTGCCGGCACTGGAGCGAGTCGATGCGCACGCTCGCCCGGCGCGACGCGGCCCCGCGTATCGCGGCCCATGTGCTGTGTGGCCAGCCGATCACACCGGCCGAGGTGCCCGAGCCGGCCGCCATGTTTTCCCAGTCACCCTCTTTTCATGGATAAGAAACGTTTCCACGCCCGCACCGTAATCCTCTCCGATGTCCACCTGGGCACGGCGAACTGCAAGATTGCGGAGGTAAACCATTTTCTGCGCACGCTGCGCTGCGAGAAGCTGATCCTCAACGGAGACATCATCGACGGCTGGCAGTTGAGCCGTGGGGGCCAGTGGACCAAGGCGCACACGCGCTTCGTGCGCATCGTGCTCAAGATGCTCGAAAAACGGGGCACCGAGATCGTCTACATCCGGGGCAATCACGACGACGCGCTCGCGAAGTTTCTCCCGCTGGTCTTCGAGAATCTGAGCATCGTCGAGGACCACATCCACGAGGGCGTGAAGGGCCGCTACTTCGTGCTGCACGGCGATATCTTCGACTCGGTGACCAAGAATCTGGCGTTTCTATCGCACCTGGGCGACTGGGGATACAACGCGCTTCTGCGAATCAACCGGGCCTACAACGCCTACCGGGCATGGCGTGGCAAGGAGTACTGGTCGCTGAGTCAGGCGATCAAGGCGCGCGTGAAGTCGGCGGTGAACCACATCTCGAAGTTCGAGGAGCACATCGTCGAGCTGGCTACGAAGCATGGGTGCACCGGCGTGATCTGCGGGCACATCCACACGCCTGCGGACAAACAGCTCGATGGCGTGCACTATCTCAACTCGGGCGACTGGGTGGAGTCGTTGACGGCCATCGTGGAGCACTACGACGGGAGTTTCGAGCTGGTGAATTTCACGGATTTCGTGCGCGACTACCCGATGCCGGCTGAGGAGCCGCCGGTGGAAACGCTGGAGGAGCCCGTCGCACTCGCGCCGCAGCTTTGAGCGGCGCGGTCAGGCCGTTGCGCGGCGGAGGTGCCGCAGGTCGCCGAAAGTGGCGATGGCAAAGACAAGCGCGACGGTCGCCTCGATCGCCATGACGGGCAGGATACCGGTGCCGAGGGCACCACGGGCGAACTCAAGTCCGCTCATGAAGGCAAAGCCGGCCATGTTGACGCAGATGGCTGCGGAGATCGCTGCGCGGCCGGAAGAGGCGGCGAGCCTGCTGGCGAGCGCGGAGAGCACGGCGAAGCCGAGCATGAGCATCGAGGCTCGCCGGGCGACCAGGCATACGCCAGGAGTGCAGTCCACCCCGAGGTCGGAAAACATCGCAGCGGGGAACCACATCAACTGTACGAAGAGAAAGCCGTAGAGGGCGGCGGTGGCGAGGCAGGCCCAGCGGAAGAGGCTGGCGAGGCGGGACTCCGGTTGCATCGGCCCTATGGACTGGAGCGGGCGGATTTGGTCAATCGGTTTCCCGCACAGTGGCGCGGGGCGCGGGCGTTCAGGCGGGACGACGTCGGCTTCGAAGGTGCTGCCGAGCTCGTCGCGCAGGCGCTGGCGTGCGCGGTAAAGGCGTGTCTCGACGCCGCGCTCGGAGCAGCCGGTGATGACGCCGATCTCCCGGTACGAGAGGCGTTCGTAGTGGTGGAGGAGGAGCGTGGTCTTGAGCTCGTGGGGGAGCCGGTCGATGGCCGCACTGAGGGCGGCAATGGATTCGTCGCGTTCAAGCCGTTCTCCGGGATGGGTGGAATCGGAGGGGAATGAATCGTGGACGGAGGCGCCTGATTCGCGGTCGTCGATCGGGGCGTCGAGGCTGACGGTCGGGTGGCGGCGGTGCCAGCGGTGCCGGTTGTGGCAGAGGTTGGTGAGCGTGGTGAAGAGCCACGCGGAGAGGTTGGTGTCGGGCCGCAGGCGTTCGCGCTGTTGGTAAAGTTTGACGAAGGTCTCGGCGACGAGGTCCTGGGCGTCGGCCGTGTTGCGCACGTAGCGCCAGGCGTACGCGAAGAGCGGGCGCTCCCACCGCGCGATCAGGCGGTCGAGGGCGCTGTCGTCGCCTTCCTGGAGTTCCTGGAAGAGCGCGAGGTCGTTGGCTGGGGCAGTGGACACGGTGGGGAGACGTGCCGGCGCGGGGGAGTAAACCGTGCCGGAGTTTAGTTGGGGAGCGGGGCGGCGGAGGCGGAGACGAGGGCGAGGTATTGTTGGCGCTGCGCAGGGGTCATGACGCGGGAGGCTTCGGCAATGAGCTGGCGCGTGGAGGCGGCGCACTCGGCGTCGATGGTGCGGCGCATGTCTACGAAACGGGCAAACTCGACGAAATCGACCTGGCCGGTGGCGCGGCGCTCTTGCTCGTAGGCTTCGAGCTCGGTGCGCATTTTGCGGACCTGGTCGGCGAGGATTTGCAGGTGGGGGCTGGATTTCTCGTGGAGGCCCTTGATCACGGCGTACTGTTCGTCGGTGAGTTTGAGGCTATCCTTCATCCAGGCGTACTGGTCGTCGGCGAGTTCGTGGTTGGCCGGTGTGCGCCAGGCGTACCAGGCGCTGTGTGCGGCGAGGCCGCCGCACAGGCCGAAGAGGAGGACGAGGAGAAAGCGGTTCATTGGCGGAAGGAGGCGGCGACGGTCTGGTCGGCCGGGTGGTTGTCGATGAGCGGGTCGATGAGGCGCAGGTAGCTCTGGACGATCTGGACGTTGCGCTGGGCCTGCTGGTGGGAGACGCGCAGCTCGGCCAGGAAGAGGCCGCAGAGGGTGCAGGCGGCGATGAAGGTGGCGGCGAATGCGGGCTGCCGGAAGGCGGCCTCGATGCGTTCCCAGAGGGTGGGGGCGACGGGGTCATTTTCCTCGGCCAGCGCGATACGGCGCCAGACTTCGGGGGCGATGGAGCCTGGCATCGGCGGAGGGGCCTTGCGCCAGCGGTCGAGCAACGGATCAAGGGGATCGTTCATGATGGAAGATGTTTTTAGGATTACCCGGGTCGGAGGGGGCCGACTTGTCCGGCTGACGTCTGGTATAACGTGGTTTGAGGGGAAAACCCTTCAAATTTTCGGCCGGAAAAACCAGGTGTTACAAACTATTGATGGGTAGTCGTTAAGTTTATCTCTCCAAACGGGGCAATGGGTTGCCGGCGCTTGGGCGGGCGCGGAGGGGCCGGAGGGGGGCGCGGGAGGAATGCGTTTAGCGCGTGCGCCCGAGGCTTTGTGCCGTTGAGATTGACCTCTTGTATGTCACGCATCGTCTCAGAATCCCGCGCCACGCTGTGGTTGGCCGTCCCGATCATCCTCGGGCAGGTGTGCCAGGTGCTGATGGGGGTGATCGATAGTGTGATGATCGGGCAGGTGGGCACGGTGCCGCTGGCGGCGTCGGCGTTCGCCAACAGTGCGTTTTTCTTTTTCTATGTGAGCGGGCTCGGGCTGTGCATGCCGGTGTCGGTGCTGGTCTCGCGTGCGCATGGTGAGGGGCGTCCGTCGGAGTGCGCCGAGTGGTTCCGGCATGGCGTGGTGGTCACGTTTGTCACGGGTGTCACGATCGCGCTGGCGATGGAGTGCCTGGGCACGCAGCTGGCCCGGATGGGGCAACCGCCGGAGGTGGTGGCGGAGTCGCAACCGTTTTTCTCGCTGATCGCGTGGTCGCTCATCCCTGCGATGGTGTTTCAAGGCGTGCGCCAGTTTTCGGAGTCGGTGGGCCGGCCGTGGCTGCCGATGGGGCTGATGCTGGCGGGTGTGGGGCTGAATGCCGCGCTCAACTGGGTGTTGATCTACGGCAACTGGGGGGCGCCTGCGATGGGGCTGGCCGGGGCGGGCGTGGCCACGCTGGTGGCGCGGTGGGTGGAGTTGGTGGCGCTCTACGTCGTGTTGCGGATGGATATGGCGGTGCGACCGAACTGGCCGGTGCGCTGGTGGCGGCGGCTCGAATGGGCGAGGATGAAGTCCCTTTTGCACATCGGGGTGCCTGCGGCGGGGCAGTTGTTTTTCGAGGTGGGGGCGTTTTCGGTGGCTGCGTGGATGATGGGCCTGCTCGGCACCGTGCCGCTGGCGGCACACCAGATCGCGCTCAGTTGCGCGGGCTCGACGTTT
>MWDT01000096.1 GCA_002070825.1 Verrucomicrobia bacterium ADurb.Bin122 | reverse complement strand
TGCGAGATGCCCGCCGCATCCATTGAGTGAAGCAATTCGTCGATGGAAGGAAACGTCTGCACCCCGCGGCCGTCCTTGCGACGGCGCGTGCACAGGATCGCCCAGTGCGTCTCGGAGTGCGACGCCGCCCAGCCGATCGGATCACGGTTCAAATCCGGCGGGTAGAGATGCACATGGGCGTCGACGATCGGCACGACGAAACTGTCGCGGGGGACACGCCCGTAGGCAACCCGCAAGTCGCCTATGCGTAATGGCCGCCTTCACTTGCGCCCTAGCCTTTTCCGGCGGTTCAGACATGCTTCCCCTCAAACACGACTCCACGCCATCCCGCCACCATGCCTGCCGACTCCACACCGCCGATCTCCGAACGACTCGCCCACCTCACCGAGGCGTTGCAACATGCCAGTGGGTCAGTGCTTGCGCCACGCGAGCTCGAAGACCGCCCGGTCTACGGGCAGACGATCTACCTCGCCCATTGCACGCTCGACACGCGCTACGGCCTCTTCCGCGCCTACGTTTTCCAGGACATCATCGACAAGCACTACATCCTCGCGCTGGCTCACGGCGACATCGTCCGGGCGCCCGTGCTCTACACACGTCTGCACTCGTCGTGCGTGACGAGCGAGACCTTGCGCGGCTGCGATTGCGACTGCGTACAACAGCTCGAAGGCGCCCTGAAGGTCATCGCAGAGAAAGGCAACGGCATCCTGTTTTACATGATGCAAGAGGGCCGGGGCGTCGGCTACGTGGGAAAGGCCCGCGACCGCATGCTCGTGCAAGCCTCGCTCGACCAAGTATCCACGTTTCAAGCCTACGCGGCGATGGGCCTGTCCAAAGACCACCGCAATTACGAAAACATCTCCCACATCTGCCGGCTGCTCGGCATCACGGCGCCCTTCGTCGTGCTGACCAATAATCCCGACAAGGTCGAGGCACTCCGGGCCCAAGGTATCCCGCTGGCAGGCACGGAGCGATTGGAGTTCGAGCCCTCGCCCTTCAACATCGCGTACCTCTCCTCCAAAGCGGCCGCAGGCCACGCGCTCTCGCGGCCGGGCGAGACCAAAGTCCGCCGGGCCTGCCTGCCGGAACCCGTCGTGCCCTTCAAGCCGCACGCCCTGCCCTGTGCCCAGCGTTTCATCTACGCCGCCAGCTACTTCCTGCCGATGAAGCCAGTCGATGACCACATCCTGCTCTCCGAGGCGCAGTTCCAGGCGGTCTTCGGCACCGAGCCTATCGAACGTCACATGACCGGCCCCGATGCCCTCGTACTGGGCTACCAGCGCCTCCGCGGACAGCGTTACTTCGTCCAGATAAACCCAGCCAACCTCCAGGCCTTCCAGCGAGCAAACCCGGAAGCCCCCATCGTCGATCTACTCACCACGCCCTACTGGTTTCGCGTGCACGTGTACTACGACATCGTGACCAGCCAGGATTTCGTCGTCCTCACCCACGGGCAGGCCCTGGCAGACGACGTCCCAGTCGTCCGCCTCCACAGCGAATCGCTCTTCAACCGGTTTCCCCTGCGCACCGTCGGTAACCGCGACAAGCTCAAGCAGACCGTCAAACACATCGTCACTTACGGCTGCGGTGCGCTCCTCCTACTCTACAACGACGGACGTGGTGCCGGCTTCGGCGCCTACGCGACCGACCGCATGCTCACCGAAGCCGGGCGCACGGCCAATACCGACGACGCCTACAAACTCCTCGGTGTCGAGTACGACAGCCGCGACTACCACGCCGCCGTCCTCCTGCTCCGTCACCACCTGCCCGGAGGGAAAATCCAGATGGTGATGAACTCGCCCGACAGCCTCGTGACCAAACCGGAGTACGCCGAGGCCTTGAAACGTTACCACATCGACGTCGAGCGCTGGATCTTCCTCGATAGCGCCAACGTCGGCGGATGAGCCCGCACGCGCCCGATCAAATCGGCGGAAGCGAGAGCGTCTTCAACGCATCGAAAAACGCTCGCAGCTTCGCGTGATCTTTTACGCCCGGCGACGACTCCACCCCGCTGTTCACGTCCACCCATTGCGCATGGGCCTGGGCGACGGCCGAGGCGATGTTCGCAGGCGAGAGCCCGCCGGCCAGTATCCAGTGGATCCGCTGATACCGCGCCTGGAGCCGGGCAAACGTCGCCCAGTCACCCGTCGTCCCCGTGCCGCCATGCGCCGTCGGATGATAGGAATCGATCAGGAAGGTCGTCGCCACCGGTAAAAATGCCAGGTCCATCTCCCGGCCATGTGGCACGCGCGGAGCCAGCCAGAGCATGTCATGCGGAAACATATCGGCCCACTGCAGCGCCTCGAAGAAAGCCGTACTGTTCGGGAAATGCAGCTGGATATGATCGAAGCCGGCGTCCTTGTACTGCGCGAGCTCCTCCGTCGAAGAATAGACCACCACGCCCACCTTCTTGGGGCCGGCCGGCATCGCCTTGATTAACTCCCTGGCCTTGTCCAGCGGCACATACCGCGGCGATTTCGGGTACAGGATGACGCCCAGATAATCGGCACCGCACGACGCAGCCACCTCGGCGTCGGCCACCGAGGTCAGGCCACAGACTTTGACACGAATTCCATTGATCATCGGGCGACGCGAAGGGGCTTGGGGTAAAAGCGCCGGCCATGTCGCACTCGACATCGCCAGCGTCGGGATAGGTTAGAAACGATTGATGGACTCGATCACATGATCGACCTGTGCATCGGTGAGCTCGGGGAAAATCGGGAGGCTCACACAGGTGTCGCACACGCCCTCGGCCACCGGGAGCGAGCCCTGGCGGTAGCCCAGCCCGGCATAAGCCTGCTGGAGATGCAGCGGCACCGGGTAGATCAGATCCGTGCCCACCTCGCACTTCGTGAGATGCTCGCGCAAGGCATCGCGGCGGGGGTGCAGAATCGTGAACTGGTGGAAAACGCTCTCGCCGTAGGCGGGCTGCTCCGGCAACCGGACATCCGCCAGTTTGATCCCGGCAAGGTAGCGCTTGGCGATCGCCTGACGGCGCGCCGTCCATGCCGAGAGGTGCGCCAGCTTCACGCGAAGCGCGGCACCTTGGAACCCATCCATGCGATAGTTGAAACCGACCATCTCATGATGGTAGCGGCGGGCCATCCCATGCACGCGCAGCAGTCTGGCCTTCTCGCGCACATCCTCGCGTTTAGAGGTAAAGGCACCGCCCTCACCGCAACCGCCGAGATTCTTCGTCGGGTAGAAACTGAACGTACCGCAGTCGCCCAGCAGGCCCACCGGCGTGCCCTTGTACTTTGCGGCGACGGCCTGCGCGCAGTCCTCGATCACAAACAGGTTGTGCTTGCGGGCGATGGCCAGGAGCTCGTCGGCGCGCGCCGGCTGCCCGAAAAGATGCACCATCACCAGGCCCTTGGTACGCGGCGTGATGGCCGCCTCCACCTTCGCGGGGTCGATATTGAAGGTCCCGGCCTCGATATCCACAAACTTGGGCGTGGCGCCCACATAGCTCACGCACCAGGCCGATGCGATGAACGAAAACGCGGGCACAATCACTTCGTCCCCCGGGCCAAAACCGCCGATCGTCGTCGCGACATGCAGCGGAGCGGTTCCGCTGCTCATGCCCCAGATTTTCGGGTAGCCGAGCGTCGACTCAAACGCCTGCTCGAAGTCCTCGACATCCTTGCCGAGGCAGAAGCGGGTGGCGTCGTACGTCGCCGCCATCGCAGTCAGCACCTGCTCGCGAATGGCTTTGTGTTGGAGCGAAAGATCGAGAAACGGAACTTTCATGCGACACCGATCAGACAAGGCCGCCCGCCAAGGGCGAAACAAAAAAACGCCCCGCCTGCGGCCGGTCAGGACCGCCCCGTCGGGGCCGGAGTCGAGCGTAATGCGGCCGAGATCGCCCGGCCCAGCGCATCGAGGGTGTAGGGTTTGTCGATGGTCTGCACGACGCCTTGTTCTCGAGCCCCCTGCAATGCCTCATCCGAAAGGAATCCGCTGGCCAGAACCACCGGCAACTCCGGAGCAAGCCCACGCACCCGCTCCGCCACCATCAGCCCAGTGATCCGTGGCATCATCAGGTCGGTCAGCACCACGTCGAAATGCCCGCCGCCAGCCAGCCGGGCCAGTCCGGCCTCGGGCGCCGAAAACGCCTCCACCTCGTAGCCCAGACTGCGCAGCAGTCGCTCTGCCACCTGCACGATCGCGATCTCGTCATCCAGCAGCAGCACGCGCTGACCCCGCCCGCGCGGCGCCGCCTCGGGCTGCACCGGCGGAGTCTCCGTCTCTCCGACCGGGGCCACCGGGAAATAAAGATGAAAGACGGTGCCCTGCCCCGGCGTACTGCTGATGGTCACCGCGCCGCGATGGTTGCGCATGATGCCATGCACCACCGAAAGCCCCAGCCCCGTGCCTTCGCCCGGTTTCTTGGTCGTAAAAAACGGATCGAAGACGCGGCGCGCCACCTCAGGCGTCATCCCGCACCCGGTATCGAGCACACGCAGCCGCAGATACTTTCCGGGAGTCAGCTCGGCCAGCGCGCCCTCCGAAGATCCGTCCACCTCTGCGGTCTCCTCGACGATTTCAATGAGGCCCGGCCGGCTCTTCATGGCATGCACGGCGTTGGTGCAGAGATTGAGCATCACCTGATGCAGCTGTGTGAGATCGCACGCGATGGCCGGTGAATCGATCACCCGGTGCCGCAACTCGATGGACGCCGGAATCGTGGCCTTCAGAAAGCGCAGCGTCTCCTTCACGATCGGGGTGACTTTGGAGACCACCCGCTTGCTCTCGGTCTTACGCGTGAAGGTCAAAATTTGCTGGATCAGGCCGGCCGCGCGCTGGGATGCCTGCAACACCTGCTGCATGTTCGCGCGCGAAGGATGCTTCGGCGGCAGCTCCAGCTGCGCGAGCTCCGCATTCCCAATCACCGCGGAGAGGACGTTGTTGAAATCGTGCGCGATGCCACTGGCCAGCGTGCCGATCGCCTCCAGTTTCTGAGCCTGTTGCAGCTGCCGCTCGCTCCGGCGCAAACGCTCGTCGGCCGCGCGTTGCTCGGTGATGTCGTTCAGGATCGAAACCAGGTACACCTCGCCATTCACACGTGTCTCGCGGGCCGAAAACCGCACACACAGCGGCGCGCCGCTGCGGTGGTGCATGGTGATCTCGAGGTCGCGCACCTCCCCTTTCGCATGCACCTCCGCGATCAACGCAATCCGGTCGATGGGGCTGGGCCAGATGCCGAGATCCAGCGAGGTGCGCCCCACCGACGTCTCACGGTCCAGGCCGAAAAGCCGGGCAAAGCCCGCATTGATCTCGGCCACCAAGCCATCGTGGCTGCGGCTGAAACAGATCGCATCGGGAGAGAGGTGGAATATTCGCGCGATGCGCTCCTGGCTTTCCTTCAGTTGCTCCACGGTCGTCTCCAGCTGACGCCGCATCTGCTTGGCTTCATCCGAGACCAGCGCCGTCACCATGCCCGCGGCGAGCACACCGGCGACCAGCATCTGAAACGACAAAAACGCCGACGAGGTCATCTGCACCCACACGACCGCGGAAGCCGTTGCAAAAAACATCGCGATCCAGGTGGTCACCGCCGGGCCGAAACGCATCGCCGCCCACAACAGGACCGGGAGCACCAGCACCACGACCGCCACACCCGTGCGGGAGTACCACGACACGAGCGCGCTCAACGCCGCCACCGAGGCAAACAGCCCGAGCACCCGGAGCCATGGATTTGGCCACCGGGCCACCGTCTTCCGGACATTGGAAACCAGCAGCAACGGCGGCGCGAAAAACAGCACCCCGAGCACATCCCCCGTCAACCAGTGCATGTAGGTCTGCATCGGCTGCTCGATCGAAAAAAGGTGGTCGATCAGCACACCAGTGCCCGCGCCCAATACCCCCAGCGGGAGCGCCGCCAGCACAAGAAACAGTCCCCATTCCCTCAACGTCGCGAGCTGCACCGCCCGCCGCCCCCAACGGCGCAGCAGCGCATAAGTGACCGACATCTTCAAAATTTCCTCCAGCGCCAGCGCGCCCAGAATCGGCCACGACAGCGCATGATGCGCCCCGGAAAGTAACCCCGCCAATAAATCGCCCGCCGCGACAGCGAACACCATCGTGGGACCGTACCGCCACACCAACGCCAGCCCGACACCCGCCGCAGGCCAGAAGGGAGACCCCTGCATCGGAGTGCTGATCCACTGAGACCCTGCCAGCGCAACCAGGGTCAACACCAAGATCGCGAGGGCGTAGCGTGCGCTACGAGTCCACCAAGTGAGCATGGGTCCCAGCACAACGATTCGCCCCCCGCCTGTCGAGAGCAGGCTTAGCGATTATTTGACAATCGCTTAACCAACGCAGCCACCAGCTCATCGAGTCCGGGCTCCTTGGCGGTAAAATCCACTTCGAGGCCAGACTGCTTGAGCGCCTCGCTCGTCTGGGGCCCGATCGAGCCCATCAGCGGACGCTGCGCGCCAGCCAGCGGCTGGATGGAGGAAAGTTGCGCCGCGTATGAAAACACCGCGCTCGAACTGGCAAAGAGGATCGCATCGGCCCCCTTCGCGCGAAAGTCCGCAGCCACCGGCAGACCGGCAACCTCTGCGCGCTCGGTCTTGTACACCTGCAACCGGTCGACGATCGCCCGGGCCTCTTCGAGTTTCTTTACGAGAGTATCCCGATTCAAGTTACCCGTGATCACCAACACGCGTGCGCTGTCGAGACTGCCTGTCTCGATCAACGCATCGGCCAGTGCCTCGCCCGTCGCGACCTTCGGCTGGCACTCGACCTTCAGATGCAGCCCGGTCACCGCCGCCGCCGTGGCCTCACCGATGCACGCGATCCGGAGCAACCCGAGCGATCGGATGTCGTCGAAGAGGCGGAAGAATTCGTCGAAGAAAAAGCGCACGCCATTGGCGCTGGTAAACACCACCCAGTCGTAGCCGCCCAACTCCAGAAGGCAGTCGGCCAGCGTCTGCTTGTCGATCTCCTTGGACACATGGATGAGCGGCAGTTCGATGACCTCCGCGCCCAACGCGACGAGTTTTCCGCTCAACTCTGAAGCCTGCTCGCGTGCGCGAGTGACAGCGATACGACGCCCCGACAAAGGTTGTGAAGACTTGGCCATGCGGCCCCCTCGCAATCGTAGCAGCGCCGGAAAATCGAGCCTAAACCCACACGGGCAACGGGAGCCGCGGCGGTCCGCGCCCACAGGCAAAAGACATCACGCGCCCGGCAACCTTGTTCTCGAAATGGTTACCCCTAACCAAAGAACCTGACTGCAACCAGGCGCGTGATGAAAGTGGAGGATCGCCACCTCAGTGGCACCTCTCTGCGAAAGAACGCTCCGTCCATCGCAGAGACGTCTGACAGCGGGCTCCGGCTACACGGCCGGAGCCCGCGCGAGGTGAAACCTCAGAACGAGAACGTGTTCGAAATAGACCACCCCATCCCCGCCTGAATGCGAGCGAGGGCCACCTGCCCATCGGGATTCAAGCTCACGGGGACCAGTTTGGTGCGCTCGCCCACGTTGCGAAGGTTGAGCTGGATGCGCCAATCGATCTTCGAGGTGAGCTTGCGGCCATAACCGACCCACAGATCGAAATGTTCGTCCGTCGGGCCGTACAGCGGCTGGTTCACATCGAGGTTTCCAATGGAGTCCAAACCATAGCCGAGCACGCGCTCATCTTCCCAACGATAAGCGACGCCGATGTTGGCGCCCTTGAGGAAGCCGTGATCGAAGCTGTAGTTGTTGATCAGGTTGAATCGCCACTGCGCGATCTCAGGCGCCTGCTGACC
>MWDT01000095.1 GCA_002070825.1 Verrucomicrobia bacterium ADurb.Bin122 | reverse complement strand
GACCTTTACGCCGGGACGAAGCGCCTCGAACTGGCGCGCGGTTTCCTCGAAAAACGAGACGCCGTAGCCGGCGGCATGGACGGGAATATCGAGCTCGACCGGCGCGGGCTCTTGGGCGGCGAAGCAGCCGAGCGCGAACGCGACCAGCCAGCAAAAGCCGGTCACCCATCGCCAGAGGCCGGAGGAGCCTGGTTGAAAAGTGAATGGCCAGCGTCGCATAAACGGGAAGCAGAGGCCAGGCGCGGGCGGGGCGTCGAGCGCCGAATTTGCCGCATCCGTTCTGGTTAGAATTGCGTTGCGATACGCGCGGGGCGTGCAGATAGAAAAGCCTTCCTTCTCACACCGAAACGCGCGTCTCCTGTGCGCCCCGGTTTTGCCGCCATGTTTCAAGTCACCTTTTCCGAACAAGCCATGCACGAGCTCAACAAGCTCGACACGCTCACTCAACTGGCGGTCATCGAGCCTTTGGGGGCAATCAAGGCGACTGATCTGGCGCAGCCCCATGAGCCCCTGAGCCATTTCAAGCGGACGGGTAAGGAGTTTTTCCGCCTTCGCTCCGGCGAACATCGTTTCTATTTCCAAGTAAAAGCTGAAACTCTTCACGTGGAATATATTCTGCACAAAAATTCCTTTGAGGATTTTCTGTTGCGGAACAAGTTCCCCGTGTCGGAACAGCAGCTGGTGGAACAACAAACGAAGTTCTGGCAGTACTTGGAATCGCTTCGTAAGAAGTAACCGGCTCCCACATTTTAATGGCCTCGACTTCTCCTCATTCTCAGGACGCTTCATCCGACGACCTCGCGTCGCGGGAAGATCCCTACCACGTGACCCAAGCCAGTCGCATCTATTTCCTGCCAAATCTGATGACGGCGGGAAACTTGTTTTGCGGCTTCATGGCGGTCATCAACTGCATCCAAGCCCGCCTGGCGGAAACCGCGTTTGACCACATCTATCTGGGAAATACCGCGCCTGAGCACTATCGAACGGCGGTGTATTTCATCCTCGGCGCGGCAGCGTTCGACACGTTGGACGGTCGCCTAGCCCGCATGGGAGGCAGGGAATCACTCTTCGGCGCCGAGTTCGACTCGCTGGCCGACGTGATCTCCTTCGGCATCGCTCCGGCACTGATGATGTTCTTTTTCATCCTGTCGCCGAGCCAAGGTGTCGTCTGGTTTCGCAACATCGGCTGGTTCGTAGGTTTCATCTATTTGCTCTGTGCGGCGATGCGACTGGCACGCTTTAACGTCATCACCAATCCCCTGCTGAAACGCAGCCACAAGGACTCAAGTAAGGACTTCGTTGGCCTGCCCGTACCGGCCGCCGCGGGCACCGTGGCCTCCGTGGTACTTTTCCTCCTCCACCTGGCTGAGGCCGACAAGAGCCTCAATCGTTGGGCCCTCGGGCTCCCTCCCCTCATGCTCCTGGTGGCTTTTCTGATGATGAGCACGGTCCGCTACCCAAGCGGCAAGACGATCGATCTCCAAACGAAGACCCGTTTCCGCACCTTCATCATCGCACTGAGCATCATCGGGCTTCTGATCCTTTACAAAGAGATCGGACTACTCGTCATCTGCTTGGGCTACATATTCTTTGGACTGTTCAGGCAATTCAGGCACAAGCGTCTGGCAGGGAAAAGCACCACGTCTGAGAATTCGCTGTGAGTAAGTTTCCAACATCCCACCAACAACTTTTGGACTGGGAATAACCGCCAACTTTTTAGCTCTTTCAATTCCCCTTATTCACAAGCCCGATTCTCGATTTTTCCCTCGAAAAAAACCCAGTTACTGGTCTTCTTCGCAGCTCATAATAAGACGGTTTTAATTACTTATTGAACCTAGTTTTTATTCAGGTTTGTTAGTTACTCCAATTCTGGCAGCGCCCCACCCACGATGAAATTCAAGATCAACCGCGACCATTTTTCTTACGGTCTTGCCCAAGTTCTCAACGTCGTTGGCTCCAAGGCCACGATGCCGATTCTCAGCAATGTGCTGATCGAGGCAGAGAAGGACCAGATCTCCCTCACCACGACCAATCTGGACCTCGGCATCCGCTGCAAAATCAAGGCGGAGGTCAAAGAAGCCGGATCGGTCACGCTTCCAGTCAAGCGCCTTGCTAGCATCATCCGCGAGTTGCCCAACGTTGACGTCGTCTTCGATTGCTCGCCGAACCATCAAGTGAAGCTTACCTCGGGCGGCTCGAATTTCCGGATCATGGGCATCGGCAAGGAAGAGTTTCCCCCGCTCCCTGAATTTGGAGATGAGAAAGCCTTTACGTTAGAGCAATCTGAACTCGCCGAGATGCTGCGCAGCGTCTCCTACGCGCAATCGACTGACGAGACGCGGTACATCCTCAACGGCGTCTACTTCAATTTCCGGGATGGTAAACTGTCGCTCGTAGCCACCGATGGCCGCCGTCTGGCTCTGATCTCAAAGGAGATGGAAGTTTCGGCTGAAAATGCCGGTGCGATCATCCTTCCAGCCAAGACTGTGGCTGAGCTCACTCACCTCCTAGACAAGGGCGAAAAGGTGAAGATCAACTTCAACGATCGCCGCTGTGCGTTTCAAATCGCCAGCAATAAGGACACCGGTGGGCTGGTGGATGCCGTTTATCTCTACTCGAAAGTGGTCGAGGGCAACTATCCAAATTATCAGCAGGTTATTCCGAAAGAAACGCACCAGCGCATCAAATTGGAACGCGAGTTGTTCCAACAGTGCGTACACCGTGCCGCCCTCATCTGCACCGAGAAATCGAACTCTGTTAAACTTAAGGTCACTAGTAACTTGCTTGAGATCACGGCGCAGAGCCCAGAGTTTGGCGAGGCGCATGAATCGATGGCGATCAACTACAGTGGTCCCGATCTTCAAGTAGCTTTCAACCCAGCTTTTATGCTGGATCCATTGAAGGCTCTCACGAAGGACGAAGTGTTCTTCGAGTTGAAGGATGAAGTCAGCCCGGGCGTCTTCAAAACCTTGGAGAATTTCGTCTGCGTCGTCATGCCTGTGCGATTGAGCTGAGCGACGGACTCCCTAATCTTGGCCGCCGGAATAGACCGGCGGCTTTTTTATCCTTCCACGGTAGTCCGGGGCATCCTGTCTCCAAGTCCATGACCGATCCTGCTTATCCTTTGATAGCGTTGATGGTTGTCTCGCTGGTATTGATTCAGCTCAACCAACGTTATGGTTCGCCCATTTTGGCGATTCTCAATCGCTGGCTTAGGTGGCTCATATTTGCCTTTGGGGCAGCGTACATCGTCGCCGACTTCGAGTGGATCGACCGGCCTTATTGGGTCTTGGTTGGCGCCTTTTTCCTAGTCTGGTTTCTCGGAGAAACATTGTACAACTGGTTGGCTATATCAGCCTTGAGCCTGAGTCCTCTGCCCCTTTTTCCCCGCTACCAACTCAATCCCAACGGGGATGAATGGCCGACGCACAAGCGCTTTTTGAGAATTCGCGACTGGTTGCGCGCCAACGGATTTAAGAGTGTACAGCCTTTGCGTGCTGAGTTGGCGCAGGGCATCTATCTCCGCGCATCGGTTTACCAAGATGCTGATGCCAAACTGCGGGTACAGGTCGTGTTTTTCCCGGCCCCTGGAGGCACGATCACCGTGAGCTACGTGCTGACTTCCATCACGGCTGGGGGCTTCCGCTACGTAACCGATAACCTCCATATCCCATTTGGTGGATTTTATCCGGAAGATTGGTCTGTGGAACGTCTTCCGTGGACTCGTGGACTGTCGAGACTGGTTGCGCGTCATCGTACCCGTCTGACTTTGGACGGCATGATGCCCGTCTCATTTTCTCAGGAACCATTGGCTGATATTAATTTGTCTCAGCATCAGCTCGACCAGCTGAATACGGAGATGGGTTTTCTGGTGGCCCAGCCTGAACGTGAAGAGCGCGGCAAAATCACCCAGCAGGGGCGTTATCGAGTTTGGAAAGAGATTTGGACACTCGACTACTTCGGCCGTAGTGCGCGCTACCAGTGAGGCTGGAGGCGGGTTTTTGGGGCAAAGCACCCGATTTGAGCAGGGAAAGTTTTTGCGTGGGGGGCTTAATTTCTGAGGAAAAGCCGGCGAAAGCGCTGATAAAATAAGGTTTTTGCAGATGACTCCAGGCAAGTACTGGGAGAGTCCGCATGATTTGTATCTAGTTAGTGTGCATAGAGCAGGGGGCATTTGATTTTTCGTTTTGGCACAAAAATACCCGTGAAAGCACAAAACGACTCTAACGTGTGAAATTTTTTGGTTTTCCCCTTTGGGTGCGATACCGTCAAACACGACCGCGTAATCAGCCTGCCACGTACCCTGCCAGCGTTTCCCCAATTGCCCGTGCCTTCGCCAACCATGGTTGTATCGCAGTCGCCCATCTCTACCCCCGCGTATCCGCCTGAAGCCCCCAAGCGCCCCGTCACGATCAAAGACATCGCCAAGATCGCCGGCGTTCATTTCACCACCGTCTCCCTCGCACTCCGCAACCACCCCAGCCTGCCGGAGCAAACCAAGGCCCGCATCAAAGCCATCGCCGAAAAGTTAGGCTATGTACCCAACGCGGTTTTCTCTGCGCTGACCCACTTCCACCTTCACGGACGCATCCGCGCCGAGGCCCCCCGGATCGCCTACATCGTCAATACGCCGATCTCGCCTGGTCCGGCCCGCCAGCAATCCCAGTCTCAGATACTCGAAGGAGCCCGTGCCCAGGCCAAGGCGCTCGGGTACGAACTCGAGATTGTTGTGATGGGGGAAATCCCCAGCTCTGCCTTGGAAGCCCATCTGCATGCGCGAAACATCACCGGGCTCGTCATCGCGGCATTCGATCCCTGTTTCGACGCGATTACCCTGAATTGGGAAAATTACTGCATCGTCAAAATCGACTCCATGCACATGGCTCCGCCGGCTCCCGTCGTCGGCAGCGATCACCGGCAGGACGTACGCCTCGCATTCCAACGTCTCCGTTCCCTCGGATATCAACGCATCGGCCTCGCCATTGGCCGTGCCGACGAAGACGCGACAGAGCGCCTCTACACCGCCGGTTATCTTCTTGAGCAGGGCGCTATCCCTGCTGAAGACCGCATCCCCGAGCTGATATTTCCCTACCACTGCGTCACCGCTCAAGCGACCGCCCTCCTTCGTGAATGGGTTAAAAAGCACCGGGTCGAAGCCGTCATTTGCAACCAGCCCAACGCCCCCGCTCTGCTCCACGGTGCCGGGCTCCGCGTCCCGGAGGACATCACCTGCGCCTCCCTGTGCCTGCTTGAGCGCAATTCCGGGCAGGCGGGCGTCTGCCCCAATCCACGCACGATCGGGGCCAAAGCCATCGACCTCGTCGCGTCCCTTCTGAAATCCGGCGAACGCGGCATCCCCGAATACGCCTCCCGCACCTACGTCAAAAGCTACTGGCAAGATGGCGAAACCGTCCCGGAAAAAAACTAACGCGGCGCCCATCGCGCTCCCACATGCTGGAGTTGCCCGCCCCTATGTCACGATGGACGACGTCGCGGCGATCGCAGGCGTCCACTCCACCACGGTCTCGATGGCCCTGCGCGCGCATCCGAGCATCGCGGAAAACACCCGCCGGCGCATCATCGAGATCGCCGCGCAGATTGGCTACGTCCGCGATCCCCTGCTCGACGCCTTCAACTACCACCGCCTGCAAAAGCTCGCCGTGAAACAGCCCCCGTCGATCGCCTTCGTCATCGACGCCGCCTCCTCCGCCTACTTTTTTGGATCCGGTTACCACCCTCTCGTTTACGAGGGCGTCCGCGCCGTCGCCACCGCGCAGCACCTCACGCTGGAGGTATTCGCGCTTGGCACGCGCGACATGACGGCCAACCGGCTCAACACCATCCTCACCTCCCGCGGCATCAACGGCGTCCTTCTCTCCACCTTCACGCCGACGACCAAGTCGATCGCTCTCGATTGGAGCCAGTTTAGCGCCGTCAAAATCGAGTCGCACCACCTCCTCCCCGAGCTCGACGTCGTCTCCAACGATCAGTGCCAGGCCGCACGCCTCTGCATGCGCCACCTGCGCGAACTTGGGTACCGCCGCATCGGCCTCGCCACCGCGACCGACGACGAATCGCGGCTGGAGCGCACCTTCAGCTCAGGTTTCCTCGTCGAGCAGGCGGAGCATCCCGAGGACGAACGTGTGCCCCCGCTATTTTTCGAACGTGGACACATCGGCACCATCGCAGGCCGTGTCGAAGCCTGGATCAAAGAGCACCAGGTCGACGCACTGATGACCAACTGGCACGAGCTGATCGCAATCAATGACTGGGATGGCACCAGCACCCGCCTCACGAGCACCAGCCTGCGCGTGCCCCAGGATGTCGCCTTCGCCTCGCTCGACGTCCCGAGCGGTTGCCCGCACATCGGCGGCATCGTGCAAAACCACCGGCTCGTCGGCGTCCGCGCGATGGAGCAACTTGCGATTATGGTGCGCACTTTTCGCAAAGGCGCTCCGGAAAACCCCTCCTCGACGAGCGTGCCGGGTTTCTGGCGCGAAGGAGGCACGGTTCCTCCCAAGGCGGTTTTGGCGAAACGCTGAGCCGGGGGCTTCCGATCACTCGCGTTTCGCCGGCAGTCCGGGATAACGCGGTTCCAATTCGCGTACCTGCTCGCACAGCGCCTCACTCTCCGGCGTCGCACCCAAGGCCCGCTCGGCCATTGCCAACGCGAAAAGCGTATCCACGTCGTCCGGGATCGCCGCCAATGAGCGGCGCAGATGCTTTTTCGCCTGCTCAGGCAGTCCGAGCGCCACATACGCCATGCCGGCATTCCTCCGCAGCACCCAATCGTCCGGACGCTGCGCAATCGCGCTCTCGTAGAGCGCCTCCAGCTTCGTCTTACTCTCGGGTTGCGTGAGCAGCCGCTTGGCCACCTCAAGTCGTTTCCGGTAGAGCGCCAAGCGCTCCTCGTTTCCGATCTGCCCGGCGAAAGGTGCACGGCCGAACCGTTCGATCATCTCCTGGAAAATCATCGCCTGCTCATACGTCGTGTACGCGAGCCGGCGGCGCACCTCATCCACCGGCAGCGGCGTCATGGCGGCGCACTTCACGCGTTCTGCAGCAGCCAGATCTTTCTCGATGGCGGCAAAAAACTCACACGCCAGACGGTACGTCCCTTGGAAATTCAGGTGGACGTGCTCGTAGAGCAGGTTGTCGCCCGCCGTCCCATCCGGGCTTTCGGCATCGACCGTCGCCGCGAGATCGAGCACGCGCACGCCTGCATCGTTGGTCTGGGCGAAGGCACGGATCGCCGTGTTGAGCTCCGTGTCTGTGCGAAACCGGAGAGCATCCCGGTCCAGTGCGGTTTGCCATGCGAGCATAGCCTCGGCCCGGCGCCCTTCGCGCTGGTACAGTTGACCGATCCGATAGTGCAGTTCGGCAAAATGATCGTCGAGGGCGAGCGCCGCGGTGTAAGCCTTTCCTGCGGCCTCCAAATCGCCTGCGCCTAGCGCGTGGTTCCCGGCGGTGTAAACGGACTCCCAGCGTGCGAGCGAATCCGCAGCGAGCCCGTCGCGATGCCGCGAGAGGAAAGGCGCGCAATTCCGCCGGTTCGTCACGACAGTCCCGAGAAAAACGCGGGCTCCCGCATCCCGTCCCGACTCAATGATCGAGGCGAGATTCCGGCGAAACAGCTCCCGCGTGGTCGCCAGCCGAGTGTCGTCGTAGTCGATCCCATGCGCGAGAAACATCGCCATGCCTCCCCATTTTGCGGGGGCTGTGTCGTCGTGCCTGCACCGACGGGCCAGCGCAGCCACGAGTTGGCCGGTCCGGGTGCGCTTGATCGCCGTCGCC
>MWDT01000094.1 GCA_002070825.1 Verrucomicrobia bacterium ADurb.Bin122 | reverse complement strand
CCTCCGTGGATCGCGCTCTGCCGTATCGAGCCATCCGCCGTCGATCGATTCCCGAAGCCGGAAAACGTAGCTGAACTGGTACTCCTTTTGGAAGAGTGGCCTGGGATCGGTCGAAAACGCGGAAAACTCCGGGGATTCGAAACTCGCCAGCAACACCGCGCCGTCCGGTCTATCCGCATACAGACGCAGCCTCAATGTCTGCGGGCGCGCACAGCGCAGACGGCACACGTCGTCGCCATCTATCAGCGTGCCACTCACGCGACGCCACACGCCCTGTCTGGCGTCGCCGAGATCCCGCGTGTTGAAAAGGCTGGCGTAGCGCGTCGATGACGGGACCTTGTTTTCCTGGGAGACCCAGCCGTGGACGCGGCCGGGCAACCACCGCACGCCCGCAGTCCCGGCAGCCCACGGCAGCTCGATGGTCAGCGGCGAACCAAGCGCCTCCGCGATGGAAAAACTCAACGGAATCGTCCCCGTGCTCTCGTCAATGAGGTCGAGTGTCTCCCCCAGCCCATCGACCTCCAACCGAAGATTCTCCGGTGCCAGCGCCGAGGTGTACGGGTTCCAGAGAGAAACCGACCATCGGGCGCGAACCTGCACGGCCGCCAGAGCGCGCGAGCCATCGTCCGCACCTGAACTGGGGGGCTCGGTCCGCACGTTAAACGACAGCAGACAGTGACTGAGTACGGGGTGAACCCCATGAGACCACCCCGAATCTTCGACGGGGCCCGACATGCGATGGCAGCGCCGGACACCTCCATCCGCCGGCTCCATCGTGCCGGCCGGGTCAGCCCAAAGAGCAAAGGCGTCTCCCAAAAGTTGAGGCTGCTGCGAAAGGTCTTGCCGCAGCCCGCCCGTCGCGGTGTTGGCCAACACCGCCATGGACTGCACCGTCCACGAGTCGAAATGGGCTCGCACCGCTTCAGTCCCCACCGCAGTGCCATCGGCTCGCCGCAGCCAGCCGAGTTGGCCAGGCACGAGCACACGGGAAAGCCCGGCGGCATTCTCCGGTGCGCGCGGCTCGAAGCCTTCCGGTTTCGCTTCAAGAACCAGCCAAGTTTCCGGAGGCGGCTTCGGAGCCTGGCGCACGGTCGCACGCACGCCTTCATCCCCCACCCAGTAGGCAAAATGTCCCGCCGGAGTGCCCCCACCTCCCGGGACGGGAATCGGCAGCTTCTCGACTTCCACAGCGCGCGCCTCTCCGGCAGTCGTCCGTCCCACCAACTCAACCAGACGCCCGCGCTCACGAGGTGCCCCAGGTGCACCGCCACCACTCACGAGCCAAACCCGCGGCGAGACCTCCGTCACCGACTCCGTGTCCCATATTCCCGTGTAGCGACGGTCAGCGGAAGCGCCCATGCCTTCGGCGGTGGCGGAGACGCGCCGGTCCGGCCCCGCATGCGTCTGCAGTTGGCCAACCGCCATATCCAAAGCGAAGCGGGCGTGGTGCCGGGCGATCGCCTGCTGCTGCGCCGCCCAGGCCATCTGAGACTCCACGCGCACCAACGCCGCCAGACTCACCACGAGCAGCACGATAAACGTCAGCGCCCCCACAACCACCAGCAGCACATAACCGGATCGGAGGCCGCGTCTCCGTTTGGGGCAGGTCGCATTCATGGGCGGGCGATCAACTCGACACGACGGACATGTACCCGTGAGTGCTGCTCCACGACGGCCCACCACCACTCCGCATCGCTGGCATAGGCCGACGGCCTTGCACCCGCCCTGCATGGGACTGCCTCGATGTTGGCAAGCAGCGCCGCGCCCTCCGGCGTCAATACTCGCAACATGAGCTCGGCCTCGGCCGGCCAAGGCATCTCTTCCCGCGCGCCTGCGAGATACTCTGCGCCTACGTCTGCCTGCGGATAGACGAGACGGAGCCCGCCGGTCCCGTCTCGTGCATAGAGTCTCACGCCGAAATCGACGACGGAATCGGCCAGCAAAGTACCAAGTGCCCCCGGGCTCGACAGTGTCACGGGGTCACCCTCGGCTCCGGCGTTGCCAGGCCCCGGGCACATATACGGTGAGGAGCCTGAAGCAGCCAACGCATACCCCGACTCCCACACACCAGCACCAGTCCCATCCTGCACCGGGCGCACCTCGGAGCGGTGCAGATAATAACGCGCCTCCGATGTGCCGGTCATCCGCCGGCGCACAATCTGGTAGCCCACAGCAACCGGCAGGCCCGCCGACGACTCCGTCATGCGCTGCGCCGAAAAAAAGCGCAACCAACAGCCACCGACGCCAAACCGGTCGCCCGTAATCGACCCGCCGCCCTGCCGAAGCGAGAGCGCCGCGGGTTTCTGCCGTCCGTCCTCGCCTGCGTCGGTCCACAACGGGACGTCGCCGGAGCGCGCACGCAGGCGCACCGCCAGCCATGGCTGACCGTCTCCACGAACAAAGGCGCCCTGTAAATCAGCCTCCAACTGGTCGAGCGCGACGCGGGCCTGTGTCTGTGCCACCAACCGGCCCGATGCCTGCGCCCAGGCCTCGCCAAAGCGCCCAACCAGGACCGCGAGCACGGCGATGATCGCCATCGAAAGGCCCATCGCCACGAGCAGCTCGATTAGGGTGAAGCCACGCCGGTTCATCGGGCCACACACGCCGCGACAAACAGCGTCTCCTTTTGAGTATGATCACAGTAGCCATCCGAGGAGACACCGGGGCGGACGGCGATCCCGCCCGCGGACACCTGTGTGGGCCAGCGCACCCGGATGGTGAAGGCAATCACAGCAGCGTGTTCATCGAGCTCCGGCGGCGACAACGCCTCATTTCGCACCAGCTGCACCTCAAAGTATTTGTCCTGCACTCCGCTCTCCGCCTGAAACAACTCCCCTCCGTCAGCCGAGGCAAACCACACCCGTGCATCGAGGAGCGGATCGTAAGTCCCGGCATGCTCTGCACCAAGTTGCGCACGGTACTCCGCCTCTGTTTTCGCCAATGCTCGCACATCCTGAAACGGCTGCGCGCGCAGGTGGGCTAGACTCCGCGAGACCACTCGCAGCGCCGTCTCCGAGTCTCCGCTCAATGCAACCGAGCGCGAGAGTGGCGCGGTCAACGCCAGCACGAGAGTCACCCCCACCGCCAGGACGCCGATGGCCACGACGACCTCGACGAGCGAAAAAGCACGGGCGGTCTTAATCGATATTCGCATCGTCGAGGAGGATCACGCTGCCACCGGGCTGCACGAGCAGCCCACGCGCGGAAACGGGGTTTTCAAACATGAGCCCGCCGGCCGAACCGCAAACCGGCGCGACCGCCAATAGTAGCGACGGACCGGCATCTGACCGCCCAATCACGCGCCCGTCCGGGAGAAAACGCAGGAAGTAAACGCGTCTCCAACGCGTGGCCGATTCCGCCAGCCCGGAGTCCACCGGTCCCGCCCATGCCGTGGACGCGCGGCGCCCATCCGCCGGCAGCGAAACATCCGGCGGCACAAGCGCCGTGCCAGCTGGCATCACCGACCCTACGCCCATCTCGGCCCAGCCAGACGCCTCGGCCCGGACGAGTTTGCACGCCGACAGGTATGCGCTGTCATCCGAAGCATCGGCGCTCACGAGCAAGCGCACCTCCGCCTGCGCAAGCGCGGCGTGCGTCCGTCCAGCCGTGATCAACCCGGCCAGCTGCCGTTGTGCCGCGAGACAGGCCGATCCCCTGGCGTTGCCACGCACCGAAAGCCCCACCACGCCAGCAAACACGACGACAAGCCCGAGAACCACGAGCAATTCGAGCAGCGTGAAGGCACGGCTGAAGCGAATTGTTGCGAGCCGTTTCATTTCCAACTCAGGACGAGATCGCCCGCCTCGTCGGCATCGGGCGGAGCCGAGTAAAACACCACGCCGGCGCGCAGCCCGTCGCGGGGAAAATCGTCATCCGCCGGCACGAGTGCCGTACCACGCACCGAGCGCACGATCGGGAATGCCGCATAGTCCGCATCGCCCCCGCCCACGACGATCCGGCCATCGAGATTGCGATCGACGAGCACCGCAATCTCGGTGCCGTCAAAAGCGTCGCGCACCAAGTGCCTCCGGGTCTCATCTGGGAACCCGGCAGGCACGAGGTCGGCTTCGCCAAATACCAGGAACGCCAGTCCGCGCGCATTCTGAGCTTCGGCCGACGCAGCAGGCGCACCGCTCCGCCCCGGGAGCGGCGTGCCATCGCGGCGGCGCCCCGCGAGCAAATCGTGAAACAAGTGAGGCTGGGCCGGTGCACAGGACGCCCCGGGCGGATTCACCAGTCCCTGTGGATCGAAAAGCGGATAATGACCGTAAGCCTGCCGGAAGGCTTCCACGCCGAGTGCCCACTGTGCGAATTGCGCGCGAGTCCGGCTTCGCATCGCGGCCGATCTGGCCGAGCCGAGCGTGGGCAGGATCACGGCAACGAGTATCCCGATGATGGCGACCACAGCCAGGAGCTCGATCAGGGTGAAGGCACGGGAGAGGCCCCCGTGCCGGCGGCTCTCACTGAGGAAGCGCATAGAGATTGTCGGCGTTGACGAGCTCGCCGTCGACGGCGAGCTCCGAGAACGGCTCATCGACGACGCCGGACCACCCCGGTGGGATTGTGTAAGCCCCGTCTGGGCCAGCCGAGAAAAGCACATAGGCCGGCGCTTTCCATGAGGGCACCGGCCCGGGGGCCTGTTTGTAGAAATAAAGATAGCGCCGGCCCCATGGATCCAGGATGGCATTGGCAACCTCCCGTGCCGGCTCCCCGCGCCGGCCGGCGGGCCAGGCGGGCGGTTGGTCCAGTCCGATCTCGAAACGGAACCGGGCCGCGTCGAGAAACACACGTCCCGCCCGCACGTCTGCTTGGGGGCTGCCGGCAGGGGTGATCACCCCCGCCAGTGCGTTGAACAACTTCGCCTGGGAAGAGCCGACCACGAGCGGATTGGACGGCCCCGGTTCCGGCTGGGCTTGCGGGCATGCCCCGGTGCAGGGGTACTCGCCCCACGTCCGCCGGTAGTCCGCCAGTGCTTGCGAGAGCACGGCCAGCTCGGCCCGCGCCTGCAAAACCAACGTCCGCTGGCGTGCGCTGCGGAGCGCCCCTGCCGTGACGCCCAGCAGTAACGCCACCACCGCACACACGACCAAAAGTTCCAAAAGCGTAAAACCACTGATTTGAGCAAACTGATTGCCCGAGCGCTTGACACGCCCCCGCGGGCCCCTCTTATAAACAACGAAATTCCCAAGATTCGCTTGGGCTTTGAACTCGGCCAAAGGCCTGAAAACCCAGCTCTCCGGGGGCACCGTTAATATCGATTGTCTCGTCACGTGGGCACAGGGGTTGGTAACGCTAGCTGCGAAACCGTTATCCCGAATGGAGTTTAAAGCGTCAAGTGCAGGAATTTAACCCGTCCTAATTTCGTTCGCCTCCATCATGTCCAATCCATCCGAGTCCGCGCCCGCGGACAACACTCCGGCTCCCGCCGTTTCCGCCCCTACCCCGGCGCCCGTCCCCGCGCCCGCCGAAAACCTCGTCCACGTCGAAGGAGTGCTCGATATCGATGCGAGCCGCGGAGGTAACGGTGTGCTCTTGGATGTCTCCAAAATGGGCAAACGCCGCCCGACCGACACCTTCGTCCCCAAGGAACTCATCCGCCGTTTCAAACTCAAGACCGGCCAGATGATCGGTGGCACCGCATTCCCTCCCGACGGGCGCTTCGCCAATCCGAAGATGAAATTCATCGAGTCGGTGGACGGACTTTCCATCGAAGAACGCCGGGCCAAGGTCGAGTTCACCCAGCTTCTGACCATCTCGCCCGAGGAGCATCTGAAGCTCGAACTGAAGGACGGGCGCATGACCACGCGCGTGGTCGATCTGTTCTGCCCGATCGGGAAAGGCACCCGCGGTTTGATCGTATCGCCTCCGCGCGCCGGCAAGACCACCCTCCTCCGAGACATGGCCCTCGGCGTGATCGAGAACAACCCGGAGTGCCATGTCATGGTGCTCCTCGTCGATGAGCGCCCCGAGGAAGTCACCGACTTCCGCCGCAACGTACCCGCCGAAGTCTGGGCCTCGTCCAACGACGAAAATGTCGACAACCATATCCGCGTGGCCGACCTCTGCATCGAGCGCGCCAAGCGCCTCGTCGAAGCCGGCAAGGATGTCGTGGTCTTCCTCGACTCCCTCACCCGTCTCGCCCGTGCGCACAACACTCAGCGCAACTCGGGCCGCACCGGCTCCGGCGGTCTCGACGTCCGTGCGCTCGAAAAGCCACGCCAGCTTTTCGCCTCGGCCCGCAACACCGAAGACGGCGGGTCGCTGACGATCATCGCCTCGATCCTCGTGGAGACCGGCAGCCGGATGGACGATGTCATTTTCCAGGAGTTCAAGGGCACGGGCAACATGGAGCTGGTGCTCGATCGCAAGTGCGCCGAGATGCGCCTGTGGCCGGCCGTCAACATCGGCGCATCCGGCACCCGCAAGGAAGAGCTGCTCCTCGACGCAAAGACACTCGAAGGCGTTCACTTCTTCCGCCGCGCGCTCGTGCAGCAGAAAATCGAAGAGTCGACCGACACCGTGCTGGCGCGTCTCTCGAAGACGAAAACCAACGAGGAGTTCCTCAAACTGATCGCGCGCTAAGCGAACTCAGCGGCGCCCAGACGCCACACATTCAGGCGGGGTTTTCCCCGCCTTTTTTGTGCCCACGCGCAAAAAAGCCAGCGCCGTCAGGGCGCTGGCATGTGGGAAAGGGATGGATTGAAAACTCAGATGGCGGACTCGCCGCGCTCGTCGGTGCGGATGCGGATCACATCCTCCAGCGGCACGACGAAGATTTTGCCATCGCCGATTTTGCCGGTCTTGGCGCCCCTCACGATGGTCTCGATGGCCTTGTCCTTGATCTCGTCGGGGACGGCGATCTCAAGCTTCACCTTCGGCAGAAAGTCCACGGTGTATTCACTGCCGCGGTAGATCTCCGTGTGGCCCTTTTGGCGGCCAAAGCCCTTCACCTCGGTGACGGTCATGCCCTCGATGCCGATTCCGGCGAGCGCTTCTTTCACTTCCTCGAGTTTGAATGGCTTGATGATGGCAATAATGAGTTTCATGCGTAAAAAGTGATGGCGTACACGTTGTGAGGGCAAAGGCCAATCGCAAGCTTCGAGAGCAGCCGACCGTCATCAATAATTATGCCCCGTTAGAGTTGCGCGCATTTAGAGGTAATGCGGCGGAAGAATGGGCCGCCACACGTGCCACTTTTCGAGGTGTGCCCCCATTTTGGGCGCGCCATCTGTGAAACACACTGCTGAAGTGCATCCCCCTCCCAGCATGAGTTTTCTCAAAAAACTATTCCAACGTCCCCTGCCGCTCGAGCCGGAGCCCACCACCCCATCCGCCAGCCAATCCCCTGCCCCCACCGACCCCGCGCAGGACCCAAACATGATCCGGGTTTTCGACGGCTATGGTCGGGAGCTCTACATCACACGCGAGCAATGGCGCACCCAGGTTCTCCTCCCCCAGCTCGAAAAATCCCGCGAGCAACCTGACACCCTTTACCAGACGATCCTCCAGTCTCTTCACGACGGTTTCCTCGACGATATCGTCGAAGCCACCGAGCACCTCGCGCAAATCGACCCGATCCCCGAGCGCGGCGCCACGCTGCTCAGCATTGTCTATCTCAAAAAACAACGCCTCGACGAGGCCGAGCGGGTCCTGCGCGAGTTCATCGCCCGACATGGCGAGACAGGCATCATCCTCACCAACCTCGCCAAAATCCACGCGGCCCGGCAGGACGACGCACAAACGCACACCACCCTCTGGCGCGCGCTCGAGCTCGACCCCAATCAGGACAATGCCCTCGCCTGGTTCGAGTCCCTCGAACGCGAAAAAAACAGCCCCGCCGC
>MWDT01000093.1 GCA_002070825.1 Verrucomicrobia bacterium ADurb.Bin122 | reverse complement strand
ACGCCGCCCTCGGGCGCGACCTCGCTCCGGAGGATGACCGCGAAGGCGCCGCGCCCTCGGCCTGGCTCAGCCACGCGCTCTGGAAACGCTCCTTCGGCGCCGATCCAGATCTGGTCGGGCGCACCATCCTGCTCGACGGCGAGGCCATCTCAGTCGCCGGCATCCTCCCCGAGTCGTTCCGATTTCACCAGCAGATGGAGCTCATCGTCCCCATCGGCCCCTACGTCCAGCGCACCTTCCTGCATATGCGCGGCAACCACAACGGCACCGAAGTCATCGCCCGCCTAAAACCCGGCGCCACCATCGAAGCCGCCCGCACCCAGATCACTGCCATCGCCGCACGTCTCACGCAGGACTATCCGCAGGACAACGCCGGAGTCTCCGCCGGGCTCGTCCCTCTGCACGAACAGTACACAGGCTCCTCCCGCGGCACCATTTTCCTTCTCTTCGGCGCCGTCGGCATGGTCCTGCTAATCGCCTGTGTGAACATCGCCAACATGCTCCTCGCACGCGCCGGCACACGCGAGCGCGAGATGGCCATCCGCACCGCACTCGGCGCGACCCGCGGCGACCTCCTCCGCCAACTCCTCACCGAAAGCCTCGTGCTCGCCGCCGCCGGCGGAGCCCTCGGCGTGCTCGTCGGCGCATGGGGCTGCCAGCTCGCCGGCCGCCTCATGCCCTGGGAACTCCGGAGCATCCACGGCGGTGAGAGCGTCGGGCTCGACCTGCGCGTCCTGCTTTTCAGTGCCGCACTCGCGCTCGCCACCGGCCTGGCCTTCGGCGTGTTACCCGCACTGCGGCTCGCTCGCCACGATCCCCACTCCGCCCTCAAAAACACCCGGCGCCTCATCCGCACCCGCTTCGGCCGTCTCCACGCGCAGGATCTGCTCGTCGTCGCCCAGGTCGGCCTCGCGCTCGTGCTGCTCGTCTCCGCCGGGCTCATGATCCGCAGCCTCTGGATGCTTTCCCGCGTCCCCTCCGGCCTCTCGCCCGAGCGCGTGCTCACCCTGCGCATCTCCCCGCCTTCGATGGACGACTACCGGCGCGACCCACTCGGGTTTGCGCGTTACCATGAGCGCATCGTCGAGGCCGTGCAGGCCCTGCCCGAAGTCGAGTCCGCCGCCTTTGGCTCCTCGCTGCCCTTCACCTGGAACACCTCCAGCAGCACGGTCTTTGCCACTGACCGCGCGATACCGGCGCCAGAAAACATTCCCTCGGCCAATTCACACATCGTCACGGCCGACTACTTCCGCACCATGGGCATCCCTCTGCTGCGCGGCCGCGGTTTCGACGGACACGAGCCCCAGCCCGACATGCCGACCGATGGGAAGCTGTCGCAAGCCGCCTTTGTCGCCGTCTACCAGAATTTCGAGATTCAATGCGTCATCAGCGAGCGCATGGCCGCCATGCTTTGGCCCGGCGAAGACGCCCTCGGCCGGCAATTCCAGATAGGACAGCCCAAGCTAAACCTGCCACGATTCCGCGTCGTGGGCATCGTGGGCAACACCGCCCAGATGGGCCTGGAGCAAAGTGCCCCACCCGAGTACTACGCCCCGCTCCGCCAGTTTCCCATGGCGATGACCGTCCATCTGGTCGTCCGATCCCGGCAGGACCCGTCGACCCTGCTCGCCTCGATCCGCACCGTCATCAAGAACGTCGCTCCCGGCGAGACCGTCTTCGACGTCAAGGTCATGAGCGAACGCATCGCCGAGCGCAGCTCCGGCCGGCGGTTCAACACCGGCATCTTCACTTTTTTCGGTGCCATCGGCCTCTTTCTCTCCGCCATCGGAATCTATGGCGTGCTCGCCTTCAACGTCGGCCGTCGCACCCGCGAGATCGGTATCCGCATGGCGCTCGGCGCACGCCCGCTCGACGTGCTTCGCGAGATTCTCGGCTCCGGCCTCGTCCTCGTGCTGATCGGCGCCGTCCTCGGCAGCATCGGTGCCTTGTCCGGCGCGAAGCTCCTTCAAAGCCAGCTCTTCGGCATCACCAGCGTGGATGGCTTCGCGTACCTCACCGCCGCCCTGCCGCTGCTCGCCGTCGCCTTTGTCGCCTGCTGGATCCCCGCCCGCCGCGCCACCCGCGTCGACCCCATGATCGCACTCCGCGCCGAGTGAGGCCGCCTGTATCTCACGCTGCGCTTTTCGCCATTCACTCTTTCGTCCGTGCTCCTCGATCTCCGCCACATCCTTCGCACACTCCTCCGGGCACCCGGTTTCACCACCGTGGTCGTCGCCACGCTTGCGCTGGCGATCGGGGCCAATACCGCGATCTTCAGCGTGGTCGATGCCGCCCTGCTGCGCCCGCTGCCCTTCCCCGAGCCCGACCGCCTCGTCGCCGTCTGGGAAAAGGCCAACCTCTTCGGGATGCACTACAGTCCGGTGGCGATGGCCAACTACACCGACTGGCGCGCCCAAAACAGCACGTTTCAGGAAATCGGCCTCCACGAAAACGGCGGCATGCTCCTCACCGGCACCGGCGATGCCGAGGAGGTCTCCTGCGGACTCGTCACAGCCAGCCTCTTCCGCGCATTGCAGACACAGCCCGCCGCCGGCCGCTTCTGGTCCGAAGGCGAAGACCTCCCCGGCGCCGCCAAGACCGTCGTGCTCAGCCACGGTCTCTGGCAACGCCGCTTCGCGCAGGACCCACACATCGTCGGCAGCACCGTGCAACTCGGCGGCACGCCCTACACCGTGATCGGCATCATGCCGCCCTCCTTCGCCATTCCCGGACAGACCAATGCACTTTGGATTCCGCTCGGCGCCCTCTACGACGCCGAAGCCCTGAAAAGCCGCCATCGCCACAACTTTTTCGTCGCCGGTCGCCTCAAGCCCGGCGTCACCCTCGCCCAGGCCAACGCCGATCTCCAGGCCATCGCCACCCGGCTCCAGCGCGAATACCCCGACAGCAACGCCGACATCGGCACCTTTGCGACGCCGCTGGGCGAACACGTCACCGGCAAAGTCCGCCCCCTTTACCTGGTGTTGTCCGCCGCCGTCGGCCTCCTGCTGTTCACCGCGTGTGCCAACCTTGCCAACCTCATGCTCGCGCGTTTCGCCAGTCGCCGCCATGAGACCGCCGTGCGCCTGGCACTCGGCGCTGCGCCACGCCATCTGATCTACGGCAGCCTGCTGGAAGCCGGCGTGCTCGGTCTGCTCGGCGGCGCCGTCGGACTGGTCGTCGCCCTCTGGGGCATGGAGCTGCTCCGCCCGATCGTGCCCCCGGAGCTCGCCAGGCTCGCACCGCTTGCGCTCGACTGGCGCGTGCTCGGCTTTGCGGTGGCAGCCACGCTCGCCACCATCCTGCTCATCGGTTGCGCGCCCCTCTGGCAAATCACGCGCACCAACACCTTCGATGCGATCAAGCAAAGCGGCGCGCGCACCGGCCCTGGCCCGCGAGTTTGCCCTGCGCACCTCGCTCGGCGCGACACGAGGCCGCCTCGTCCGCCAACTGCTCACCGAAAGCCTGCTGCTGGCGGCGGGCGGAGCGATCCCCGGCATCCTGCTGGCGCAATGGGCCGTCGCCTGGATCGATACGTCCATCCGGCAGTTCTCAAACTCGATGCCCGACTGGATGCGTTTCTCGATCAACGCCCCCGTGCTCGCCGGAGTGGTGGCCGCCGCGCTCGTCGCCACGCTGCTCGCAGGCGTGCTGCCCGCCATGCTCGCCGCGCGCGCCCAGCCGGCATCCGTCCTCGGCGCATCGGGCCGCGGCTTCTCAGGACGCAACGGATGGATTTCCCGCAGCCTGATCGCCGGGCAGGTCGCACTCACCTGCTTGTTGCTCATCGGCTCGCTCCTGCAACTGCGCTCCATCCTCCGCCAGCAAAACCTCGACTACGGATATGAAACCGACGGCCTGCTCTCGGCGCGCATCGGGCTGATGGCCGGACCTTATCCCACCGACGAGGCGCGCATCGCGTTTCACGAACGTCTCCTGCGCGAGCTGCGCGCCACTCCCTCAATCGACCGCGCCGCCTTCAGCGACCGCTACCGCATGACGCTGCTCGACGAGCTGCCCATCGAGATCGGCGGCACTTCCGGCACCACACGCAGCACCGCACTGGGCGAACGCATCACCGACGGCTATTTCGACACGCTCGGCCAGCGCCTGATCGAGGGACGCGACTTCACGACCAACGATGCCGACACGAACCAGCCGGTCGCGATCATCAACGCGAGTTTTGCCAGAAAGCACTTCGGCGGCACCGGAGCCGTCGGCCGGCGTTTCCGCCCGATCAACCCGAATCCCGCCATTGAAGAGCCCTGGCGCACCGTCGTCGGCGTCGTCTCCGATGTGCGGATGTCCGGGCCCTTCGACCCGCGCAGCGACAACAGCGGCTACTACGTGCCGTTCACCGTCGCCGCTCCCGGCAACGGACAACTCCGCCGCGACGGGATGAAGTTTGCCACCGTGATCCTTCGCCCGCGTGGCGGCGCGCGGCCCGAGTCGCTCCTGCCAGTTCTGCAAAAGGTCGTCGCCGCGATCGATCCCGACTTGCCGGTGTACTATGTCGGCACGCCGCGCTCGCAGCTGGATGGTTTCCTCGGGCAGCTACGCCTCACCACGATCATTTCCCTGGCGGTGGGCCTGCTCGCCGTCTGCCTCGCCGCAGCCGGATTGTACGGCGTCACGGCCTATTCGGTCAGCCGCCGGCAGCGGGAGTTCGGCATCCGCCTCGCACTCGGTGCACAGCACCGGCAGGTTTTCATCCCGGTCCTGACACAGGCGGCCTGGCAGACGGGCATCGGGCTCGCCTCCGGGCTGATCCTCGCCGTCATCGGTGCGCAACTCGCCGCCACCTTCCTCGGCAACGTCCTGTTCGGCGTCAGCCCATTCGATCCGCTCACGTATGTGACGGTGTCGCTGCTGCTCATCGTCGTGAGCCTCGTCGCCACCATCCTCCCCGCCCGCCGCGCCACCCGCGTCGATCCCATGATCGCGTTACGAAGCGAGTAAGCCGCGATTTCACCCTCCACTTTTCACCATTCACTCTTCGTCCGTGTTTTCCGATTTCCGCTACGCCCTCCGCCAGCTCCTCCGGTCGCCCGGCTTCACCGCCGTCGTGATACTCACGCTCGCGCTGGGCATCGGCGCCAACGCCACCGTGCTTTGCTGGCTGCGCAACCTCGTCGAGCGCCCCGTCCCAGGCGCGGTCGACCAGCCCAGCCTCACCGTCATCCTCTCCAACTGGGGCGGCGGCAACGCCTCGCTCGCCGACGTCCGCGATCTCGGAGCCCTCGACACCGTCCTCACCGGCTCGGCCGTCTCGATGACGACCCCGGCCTCGCTCGCCGTCGGCGACGACGAGCTCTCCTGGACGTACGGGCAAATCGTCTCCGCCAACTTCTTCGATCTGCTCGGCGTGCGCCTCGTGCTCGGCCGCGGCTTCCAGATCGGCGAGGACACCGTCCCCGGCGGCAACCCCATCGTCGTCATCAGCGAACGCCTCTGGCGCCAGCGCTTCGCCAGCGACCCGCAGATCGTCGGCCGCACCGTCGATCTCAACCGCCACCGTTTCACCATCATCGGCGTCACCCCGGACGTCTTCCGGGGCACGATGAACGGCCTGCGCTGTGAATTCTGGGCGCCCGTCTCAATGTTCAAAGAGATCACCACCCGAGGCGATTTCTCCCTCGAACGCCGCGACTACCGCGGATTTCACACCATCGCCCGCCTCCGGCCCGGCGTCTCCATCGAGCAGGCACAAACCGCCTTCGACACCGTCGACGCGCGCCTCGAAAAGGCCTTCCCCGACACCAACCGGGGCGTCCACCACCGCATCCTCCCGTACACGAAGTGCCCGTATGGTGCCCAGAGCATCGCGCCCGTCCTCCACCTGCTGCTCGCAGTCACGCTGGGCGTGCTGCTCATCGTGACGGCCAACGTGGCCAACCTCATGCTCGCGCGCGCCGAAAGCCGCCGCCGCGAAATCGCCATCCGGCTCGCCACCGGCGCCAGCCGCTGGAGGCTCGTCCGCCAGCTTCTCACCGAAAGCCTCGCGCTCGCCCTCCCCGCCGGGATACTCGGCATCGTCATCGCCACGTGGGGCGTCGATCTCCTCGGCTGGTTTGTCCCGCGGAGCAACATGCCGATCGACCTCTCCGGCTACCACCTCGATGCCGCCACGCTCGGACTCACCCTGCTGCTGACGCTCGCCGCCGGCCTCTTCTTCGGGATTCTGCCCGCCCTCCAGTCGCTCAGCCCGCGCCTGTACGATACCCTAAAGGAGAGCGGACGGTCTTCCGGCAGCGCCCGCCATCATCGCGTCGCCCGCACGCTCGTCGTCGCCGAAGTCGCCCTCGCGCTCACGTTGCTCATCGCCTCCGGCCTCTGCCTCAAAGGCCTGCGCGAGGCCTCGCGCCTCGACCTCGGGTTTGACCCCGAGCACGTGCTCATCGCCCAGCTCCAAGTCGGCATGAACGGCCACAACGCGGAGACCGCCATGGTCTTTTACCGGCAGCTCGAACAACGCCTCGCCACGCTGCCCGGCGTCGAGCAGGCCGCGCTCGCCACCTGGTTTCCGCTCGGTTTCGGTGGCTGCAAGGGCCTCGGCGCCGAGGTCGAAGGCTACGTCCCGCCCGCCGGCCAGGACCCGACCTACGAATACGCCGCCCTCTCGCCCCGCTACTTCGCGACCATGCGCATCCCGCTGCTCGCCGGCCGCGATTTCGTCGAGACCGACGACGCCCAGGCTCCGCTCGTCGCCATCGTCAACGAAACCTTTGCCAACCGTTTCTGGCCCGGCCGCGAGGCCGTGGGCCAGCGTTTCCGCAGCGCCGGAAGATGGCGCACGGTTGTCGGCGTCGTGAAAACAGGCCGCTACGAAAGCCTCCATGAGGAGCCACGCTGTTTCTTCTACCTGCCCTACCGCCAGCGGCTGCCCGATCTCGATCTCAACATCTGCGTACGCACCTCCGGCGACCCCGTGGCCTTCGCCAACGCCCTCCGGCAGGCCGTCACCTCCGTCGACCCACGCGTCGATCTCTACGGTACCATCTCGATGACCGAGGCCGCCGCACACGGTCTGCTCGGCCAACGCATCGCCACCAACCTACTCTCGGCACTCGGCACGGTTGCCCTGTTCCTCTCCGCGATGGGCGTCTACGCGATCATGGCCCATGCCGTCGGCCAGCGCACACAGGAGTTCGGCGTGCGCATGGCGCTCGGCGCCAGCCCCGTCGATGTGCTCCGCCTCGTCGGCAACGAGGGACTCGCGCTGGCCGCGCTCGGCATCCTCGTGGGCCTCGGACTCACCGCCGCAACCAGCAGGCTGCTCACCCGATTTATCCACGGCGTAAGCGCCTTCGACCCCTTGGTCTTTGCGGGGATGTCGGCCGCGCTCCTCGCGATCGTCCTCGCCGCCACCTACATCCCCGCCCGCCGCGCCACCCGCGTCGATCCCATGGTCGCGTTGCGGAGCGAATAAGCCGCGCCCGATCTCACCCTTCACCCTTCACTCTTCTTCTCGTGTTTTCCGACCTCCGCTACGCCTTCCGCCGCCTCGCGCGCACACCTGGATTTACGCTCATCGCGGTCTGCACCCTCGCACTGGGCATCGGTGCCTCCGCCGCACTTTTCTCGGCCTTGCGCGCCCTCGTGCTCGCGCCGCTCCCCTACGAGCGTGCCGACCAACTCGTGCACGTTTGGTCCGGGCCGGGCTGGCCGCTCTCCACGCCCGATTACCTCGACCTGCACGAGCAGGCCCAATCGTTCTCCGCCTTCGGCGCCTACGAACCCACCACCGCCAACATCGGCGGCGAGCGCCCGCAAAGCGCACCCGCCATCACCTGCACCGAGGGCGTCCTCCGCGCGTTTGGCGTCGCTCCGGCGCAGGGACGCCTGATCGAGGCGGCCGACGAGCTGCCCGGCGCCGCCCCCGTCGCCGTCATCTCGCACACGCTGTGGCACAACACCTTT
>MWDT01000092.1 GCA_002070825.1 Verrucomicrobia bacterium ADurb.Bin122 | reverse complement strand
GAGGTCGTGGTCGCGCCGCCGATGCGACCGTTTCAAGAGGAGAAGCTTGGGCTGGCGCTGTTTCATCACCACTTGTTGCAGGAGTTTTGGGCGGAGGCGCTCGGGAAGCGCACGCAGGAGTTGCTGCGCAAGGTGATTCCACTGTCGTGGGTGATGGATTCCGTGCCGTTGCCGCCTGGCGCGGTGCTCGACGGACCCCGAGTTGGCGGGCGGGCGCTGCACGACTGGCGGGAGCTGGCCGGCGCATCGCAGAAGGAGCGCGAGTTGATCATCAAGATCAGCGGTTTTCATGAGACGGCGTGGGGCGCGCGCAGCGTGGTGCTGGGCAGCGACTGCTCGCGCGACGAGTGGCAGGCGGGAGTCGCGCGTGCGCTGGAGTTGGCGGCGGAGCATCCGCACGTGCTCCAGGTTTTCCGCAAGCCGAAGCGCGCGCGCCATGCGCTTTATGCGACAGAGGCGCCTCACGCTGTGCTGGAACGCGACGGGCGCCTGCGGCTGTGCCCGTACTTTTTTGTCGAGGGTGGCAAGGCACGTCTGAGCGGAGCGCTGGCGACGTTTTGCCCGCCGGATAAAAAGATCATCCACGGCATGCAGGATGCGGCGTTGTTGCCCTGTCGGATCGTGGGCGAGTAGGGCCGGGGTACAAAAAAGGCGCGCCGTGGAAGTCGGCGCGCCTGATTCGAGAGGAGTGGGTCAATCGATCTCTTCGATGGCCATTTCCATGCGTTTGCCTTCGATGGTCACGGCCAGGTAACGTTGGCCCGAGCTGCTTATCCGAGTGGTAGTCGTGGCGACCGGGGCTGCGGGCGCGGCAGGTGCCGGAGCGGGGACGGGCTTCTCGGTTTGTACCACGACGGGGACCGCGGGAGCCGGCGAGGGTTTCTGATGAAGCTTGGCGAATTCCTGCGGGAACATGGCGTGGAGCACGCAGGCTTCGTCGGTCGTGGGCAGGCCGGCGGCGGCGAGCTCTTCGCGAAGTTTGGGCATGCGCGGGGATAGGGCATCGGCGGGGCGCCCGGAGATGGGTTGGGTCTTGTATTTTTCGACGATGAGTTTGAGCAGGTCCTGATTGATGGGGCCGGGCGTCTGGCCGTATTTGCCGAGCGCGATGTCGGCGGCTTGCTGGGAGATTTGTTTCCAGCGGCCGAACTTCACGTTGAGCATGGCTTGCGTGCCGACGATCTGTGAGGTGGGTGTGACGAGCGGAATCCAGCCGAGGCATTCGCGCACGTAAGGGATTTCTCGCATGACCTCCTCGAACTTGTCGGACATGTTTTGCTCTTTGAGCTGATTGCGGAAGTTGGAGAGCATGCCGCCGGGGACTTGATAGATGAGGGTGTCGCTATCGACACGCTCGTTGGCGGGGGAGGTGAACTTGCCGAGCTCTTTGTACACTTCGGTGAAGTGCTCGCGGAGTTTGAGGAGGGTGGCGCGGTCGTAGCTGACGGCGCGGGGGTGGCCGGCGAGCATCTCCATCATGCGGAGGGTGTCGGGCTGGCCGGTGCCGTTGGCAAAGGGGGCGATGGAGGTCTCGATGGAGTCCACGCCGGCATCGATCGCGGCGAGGTAGGTGGCGCCGGCGAAGCCTGCGGTGTCGTGGGTGTGGATCGAGACGGGGAGCTTGGTGTGGCGTTTGAGCGCGGTGACCAGATCGTAGGCGACGCGGGGTGCGATGACGCCGGACATGTCCTTAATGCCGAGGGAATCGCAGCCGAGTTTTTCGAGCTCGATGCCCATTTTCACGAAGGCGTCGATGGTGTGAACGGGGCTGGTCGTGTAGCAGATTTCGCCGCGGGCGTGTTTGCCGGCCGCCTTGGTGGCGCGGATGGCCGTGGTCAGGTTGCGCAGATCATTGAGCGCATCGAAAATGCGGAGGATGTCGCAGCCGGCGTCGGCGGTGCAGCGGACAAAGGCTTCGA
Source organism: Verrucomicrobia bacterium ADurb.Bin122 (assembly GCA_002070825.1). GTDB lineage: Bacteria > Verrucomicrobiota > Verrucomicrobiia > Opitutales > Opitutaceae > MWDT01. The sequence goes on along the minus strand of MWDT01000092.1, from coordinate 6,041 downwards.
CGACGTCGTCCGGGAAGCTGGTGTACTGCACGATATTTTGGCCGCGCAGGAGCATGAGGTGCGGGGTTTTCGGCGCGGCTTTTTTGAGGGCGCGAAGGCGGTCGAATGGATTTTCCCCGAGAAAGCGCAGGCAGGAGTCAATCGTGGCGCCGCCCCAAGTTTCCAGTCCGCCAAAGCCGAGTCCGTCGAGGAGCGGTGCCGCCGGCAGCATTTGTGCGGTGGTCATGCGGGTGGCTGCGAGTGATTGGTGCCCGTCGCGGAGGACGGTGTTGATGAATGAGACGGGGTGGGCCATAGATAAGAGGGTTGGACGGTCCGCAATGGTGAGCGGATGCGCCCAAATAAGCAACATGCCAGTGCACCCTGCCGGTGCGTTTTGCACCTGGCTTGGTCGGTGATGCCATTACTCGGCGAGCACGAGGGCGGGCTGATTATCGAGGAGTATCCAGCTGCGGTGCGCGGGCCGGTACGAAAGCGAGTAGGTGTTTTTTCCGATGAGTTTGCCTTGGGCTCCGTCGAAGAGGATCAGGGCGGATCCGGAGGTGGTCTCGATTGGAATGGCGATGCGGGTGGTGATCGTCTCCGGTTTGTACTGGGCGACACGGCGCAAGCCTGCGCGTAGAGCTTCGGCCATTTGCTCGGTGGTGGCGGGTTGCACGGATTGCAGTTCGGGGGCCGGGAGAGAAAGGGGGGCGCGGAATGGCCATGAGACTTTGACGTCTCGGGCGGGTTCGTCGATGGGAGCCTGGCCGATGCTCGTGCGTTTCGGATCTTCGGGCTGCGTTTCCGGGGGGCTCCAGGCGAGTTTTATTTCATCGAAGGTCGGTAGGTGGATATGGAGGCGCCATCCTGTGAATGCGATGACGGCGGCGAGGAGTCCCCAGCTGGCGAGTGCGGCCGCCCAAAGGTTGACCATTCGCGGCGGAGTGGAAACTGGAGCCGGCGGGGGCGCGAGGTGGGGGATCAGGTCGATCTTGGTGTTGATCTGGTGGAGTTCGTTGAGCGCGGTGCGGAGGTTTTTGTCGGCGAGCTCAGCGTGTTCTGCGGCACAGCGTGCGGTGGTGTGATACCATCGCCATGGAGTGGATTGCGGGGAGTAGAGGCTCGCTTGTTTGCGGATGAGTGCGCTTGTCGCAAGGCGGAGGACGAGGATCGCGATGAGCGGGACGGTGGCCACCGCCAGTCCGAACGGGCCGGGGTGGGTAAGACTGAGCGCCAGGGTGAGGATGGCCCAGCATGGAAGCATCCATCTGGGGTTGGCGAAGAGGCATGGCCCGGCACGAAGTGCCTTTTCGAGTCGCATCCAGAAGAGGAAGGTGGCGAGGCGGCGGCCCTGGTTGGAGAGCTGCTCGTATTGTTGTTGTGCCCAGAGTTCGTGTGTGACGAAGCCGGCTCGTTCGAGATGGCGCTCGATCCATCCGAGGACGATGAGCTCGGGCAACGACGGGTGGTTGTTGTGGAAAATCTGCTCCATGGCCGGCTGTGTGCTGAGGGCAAAGCGCTCATGGAGGGTGGCGCGATTTTGCTGAAGTGCGGTGACTGGCTGCAGGGCGAGCTTCCAGAGCTTGGGGATGGCTGAGGCTTCCTCGGTCGGGTGGATCCAGTGGCCGGCACGGCAGAGCGCGAGTGCTTCGTTGCCCAGATGATGGGTTTTCTCCAAGAGCAGGCCGGCCGGGGTGTCGAGGAGCTTGATTTTACAGGTGATGACGGGCGCGGCGAGGAGTGTGAGGAGGGCGAGGTCGAAGTCTTCACGGCCCAGCCATTCGTTGAGCCAGGTGGCGTCAAAGGTGTGTCCGCGCCAGATGAAATGGTTCCCGGCAAGCTCGAGGAGGGCGAGGGAGGCAACGACCTCCCGGACGAGGGGCTGGGGGAATTGTTGGAGGGACTCGTCGTTGGCCAGGGCTAGGGTGGCGGACCATCGTTGTTGGATTTCCTGCAAGCCGGGCGTGTCGTGGATGAAGTTGGCGAGCGTGTCTGGTTTCTGGGGCTCGTAGACGTGCTCGGTCAGGTGCGGCCAGTTGGCTGCGGTGCGCAGGGCGTCGGCCGCTTCGGCGGCGGTATAGGCGCGGTTACGATACCTAAACAGCCGCTCGCGTCGGCGTGTTTGGTAGTGGTCGCGGACGGTTTCTCCGCGGAGCCATGCGGCGATATCGTCGTAACACCAGCGGCCGTCGCGGGCGCTGGCGAGGAGGCCTCGCAGGAGCGATTGCGTCTGGTCGGTTTGCACCGGCATGAGTTCGAGTCCTCCTGCGCGGCAGATACTGCGGTCTTGTTCGAGGAGGAGATTTTCTGCGGCGGAGCGGAATTCGGGGCGGGCAAAGTCGACGTCTCGGTTGAGCATCACGCCGATGATGTGTTTGCCGAGCAGGCATTCCTGGACGACACGTCCGAGTGACCACCAGTCCCATGCGCATAGAGGGTGCCCGGGCTGGTGGCGGGTGAGCCCGGCGGCCTCGGGCGGGGCGTAGAAGGGCGAGGGCTCGATGGGGATGAGTTGATCTTGCTGAAAAAGGGTGGTTCGCGTGAGGCCGGCGAGGACGGGGTGGATGTCTCCGTTATGATCGGTGAGATGAATGGTGTCCGGGGAGATGTTGAGGTGGACGATGCCGAGCTGGTGGAGTCGGTGAATCGCTTCTGCAATGGCGCGGACGAGGGTGTGAAGTTGGGTGGGGGTGATCTGAGATTGGGCTCGTCGCCATGTGCGCAAGCTTACGGGCGGGGGGGCTGCGTAGATTTCGATGCGCATGCCTTGGCAGGTGTGGGCGGATTGGGCCTGCTGGAGTGAGGCGAGCTGTTGGGTGCGCAGGCTTTCCCAGATTTGGGCGCGGGGGGGCGCGCTATCGTGGTATGCGACTATCTCCAGCGGTTCGTCCGTATCGGTGCGGTGGGCGGTCCACGCATGAAGCGCTCCGTCGGGAGGTGGGCGGACTGCATCAATCTGGTAGGTGCGTTGCCAGAGTTGGCCTACGGAGGGGAGCTGGAGCGCTGGCTCGGTGGAGGCGCCCTGCGGGGGGGAGGCGGGTTGCTGGGGTACCGACATGGCGATGCGGTGATTACCCTATTTATCGGCACTTGGTTCTTGGGGCTGAACCCAAACTGGGCGCTGGAGCTTCACGCCTGCGTGGATGCAAAAAAGCCGCTAACCAGATTTAGGTTAGCGGCTTAAATTGGAGGCGCGGGTCGGAATTGAACCGACGCATAGAGGTTTTGCAGACCTCGGCCTTACCACTTGGCTACCGCGCCTTGGAATAAAGGCCGGTGAGTACTAGGGGGCGTGGAGGGGTGCGCAAGCAAAATGACCGGAGTTTTTCATGGTTCATCGGTGGTTTGTGCGCTTGTCTCCGGGGGGAGTTTTTTACGTAGTTGTACGCCCTCGCGGCTTTTTGGGCGCGGGCGTTACTCTTCATGTGCTCCCTTTTTTATTCCGTTGGCGGCGTGGCCTCGCAGGTGCGTTGGCTGTGGTGTGTCGCGTGGGCGCTGGTGTGCTTCGCCGGCAGCGGACGGCTTTGCGCCGAAGGGACGAGCTCGGAGGCTGCGCCGCTGGTTACGAAGATCGCGCAGTTTTGGCATTTGCATGATGCCGGGAGCCAGCAGCCGGTGCCAGTGAAGCTGACGATGCGGGTCAATTATTACGACCCGCATTGGCGGCTTTTCTGGGGCGAGACCGATGGGGTCGGCTTTTTTGTTCCGTGTGGCGAGACGCCCTTGCCGGTGCGGACGGGGCAGCGTGTGCAGATGGAAGGGGTCGTAGTACCGGCGAGGGGGATCGGCGGCGACTCGGTCAAGGTGACTGTACTGGCGGAGTCGGAGCCGGTAGCTCCCCTGCCGACACGTGGGCAACTGGGCGACATGGGGCGATTTAACCTGCGACTCGTGACGGTGGAGGGGCTGGTGGATACGCAGCGGGAGGCGGATGTCGCCCATGTGCAGATGGATGTTGTCGTGGATGGGCGCGTGGCGCGTTGCCAGGTGCTGACCGATGGGGGGCAGACGATGCCAGCGTGTCAGGGGGCGATGGTCAGGGTGACCGGTGTGTATGTGGGGCAGCGGACTTCGAGCGGAGAATTTGGAGATCCTGAAATCTGGGTGGCCTCGCCGTCGTCGGTCGAGGTGGTGGGGCGGCCGGAGCAGGATCCTCGATTCCGTCAGGCTGCGACACCGTGCGAGAAGATCACGCGGTTGCCTGCCGGAGAGTGGATCAAGGTGGTGGGCGTGGTGCATGCGTGGGAGCCGGGAGTCGCATTGACGCTGCGTGACGATTCGGGACAGGTGGTGCTGCAGACGAGGCAGACGCGGGCCCTGAACATTGGTGCGCGGGTGGAGGCGATCGGGCTCCCCGTTCCCAATGGTGCGGCATGGGTGCTCCAGGAAGGACTGTTTCAACTCGAGGGTGAGCGCAATGGCCCCTTGCTGTTCAACGAGCCGTCGCAGTTGCGCCTGGCCGAGCAGGTGCGCGCGTTGCGGGCGGATGAGGTCGCCAAGGGCTATCCGGTGCGGCTGACGGGCGTGGTGACGCTCTCCCATCCGGCCTCGCCGTCGATGTTCGTCCAGGATGCCAGTGGTGGCATTTGCGTCATGCGGAACCTGGAGGAGGCTCAGTGCCCAGCGCCGGGGACGGGTGTGCACATCGAGGGTTATACGGCCGTGGGCACGTACTCGCCGATGGTCAAGGATGCCCGCTGGACGCCGATCGGAAAGATGGTGCTGCCTGCCGCGCGTGAGATCACCTTGGAGCAGGCACTGACTGGCGTCGATGACGGCCAGTGGGTCGAGATCGTGGGCTTTTTGCAGCAAGTCACATTTGAGGCGCCGTGGACACATTTGCGCCTGAGCACGCCTTCGGGGGAGTTGAGTGCGCATCTGCCAATCGACGAATCCCTCGCATCCTTGCGCGGCGCGATCGTGCGGGTGCGTGGCGTGTGCCATGTGCTTGCCAACGAGCGTCGGCAGCTGACCGGAGTAGAGTTGTGGATACCGGGGGTGGAGCATGTACAGGTCGTGCAGCCGGCGCTGGCCGCACCGTTTGCGGTGGCGGAAAGTTCTCTGGAGAGCCTGCGCCAGTTCAGCTCAGGAACAGGCACGCACCGGTGGGTGCGGGTGTCCGGCGTGGTGCTCTACCAGGAGCCGGGGCGTGGACTTTGGATCCAAGGTGGTGCGGAGAGCGTCTGGGTGCAAAGCCGCCAGCGCGAAGTGTTGCACCCGGGAGACCGGGTCGAGGTCGTCGGCCTGCCGGGGCGGGAGTCGGGGCGGATGGTCTTGCGTGAATCCGTGATCCGCCATGGATCGGGATCCGCATCACTGGTGCCCATCCCGCTCTCTGACCCTGTGCAGTTGATGGAGCATTTTGACGGACGTTTTGTGTCTGTGGCCGGGACGTTGCTGGAGGTCGTCGGGCGTGGCCGCTCGACGCGCTTGGTGCTGCAGTCGGGCAGCACGGTGTTTGAGGCGATACTGTCCGGAGTGGATCGGGAAAAACTGGACTGGCGCAACGGCAGCCGCCTGGTCGTCTCGGGTGTTTACGTCGTCGAGTTTGACGAGGTGCGCAGGCCGCAGGCGTTTCGAGTGCAATTGCGCACGACCGACGATGTGCAGGTGGTTGAGCAGGCCTCGTGGTGGACGGCGCGGCGGGCCTATGGCGTGACGGGCGGATTGCTTGCGGCGTTGCTGCTTGGCTCGGGCTGGGTCTATGCGCTGCGCCGGCGGGTGAGGCGGCAGACGGCGCTAATCCGGGAGCAGGTGGAGGCGGAGGCCAGCCTGGCGGCGCAAAATCGCGATATCGTGGAAAACGCCAGTGATCTGATTTTTACGCTAAACAAGGGCGGGCGCTTCACGTCGTTCAACGTCGCGGGCGAGCGCATCACGGGCTTTTCGCGGGTGCAGGTCATGGCGCGGCATTTCAATGAGTTATTTTTGCCGGTCGAGCCGAGCCGGCCGCTCCCGATCGATGTTTTGATTTCCGGTGCGGAAAAGGGGACGATCGTTTTTCAGAGCCACATCCGGACGCAGGGGGGCAAGATCATCTGGATGGAGGTCAGCGCGCG
>MWDT01000091.1 GCA_002070825.1 Verrucomicrobia bacterium ADurb.Bin122 | reverse complement strand
GTGTCGACGAGTTGGATGAAGCGGTCGCGGCGCGCGTGGAGGAGGGCGAGCAGCTGCTGTTTTTGCGCGGCATCGAGCTGAAGGGCACAGGCGTAGCGCTCCAGGGTGTAGGAGGTGCAGACGATCGCGGTGATGGCTTCGATGGAGTCGAAGTACATGCGGGTGACCTTGGTGTCGCGCGCGGGCGAGGTAGGCTGGGCCGGGGCGGCAGTCGGTGTGGGAGAGCCCTCGTGCGGGGCGGGGGTGGGGCGCGTGGACTCTTTGAGGAGGCGGCGGGTGGGATCGTGGCGTTTGTGGAGGGCGGCGAAGCGGGCCTGCTGGTCGGGGCGGAGCATGGCGTCGACCTGGGTGCGGAAGTCGATCTCGATGGCGCGCATCTTCTGGCGGAAGGCGTCGATATCGGGGCGGAGTTTTTCGAGTTCGCAGTTCACGGTGCAGGCGAGCTCGGGGCGCGATTTGACGAGGGATTGGAGGGTGGAGCCGGGGCGGGTGACGTCCCAAAACTCGCTGAAGAGCGAGGTGGGCGGGCGAGGGACGGCGGAGCAGTGCCGGACGGACCAGAGGCCGGCGGCGAGGCCGGCGGCAAAGGCGGTGACGGTGAGGAGGATGAGGAGGAGGACTTTTTTCATGGTGCGTCCGTCGATGCGGGGGAGGAAAGGGCGGCGAGGTCCTGCCATTGGGCGAGGGCGTCGCCGGTGACGCGGTGTTCACGCCAGGTTTGGAAGGCGAGGGTGAGCGCGAGGCAGGCTGCGGCGGTGCTGAGGCCAACCCAGAGGGTGGCGCGCAGGGAGAGTTCGTCGGGTGGGGCGGCGAAGCGGAGGAGGACGCGGCCGGCGAGATTGGGACGGAGTGCGGCGGAGGCGCAGTGCTCGACGTCGGGCCAGACGGAGAATGGATCAGGCGCGTTTTTCATAGAGTTTACGGAGGCGCTCACGGGCGCGGTGCAGCCGGGTTTTGATGGCGGTGGTGGTGGAGGCGCAGGTGCGGGCCATCTCGGCGAGGGAGAGACCTTGCTGGGCCATGATGAGGATGGAGCGGTCGCGTGGGTGGAGGCGTTGCAGGAGGGCGAGGAGGGCTTCGGCGCGGTCGCGTTTCTCGGCATCGACGGGGATGGGCATGTCGTCGGTGGCGGGGTCGAAGGGGGTGAAGATGTGGCGCCATTTCTCGCGACGGGTGTGGTCGATGCAGGCGTTGCGGGCCATGCGGAAGAGCCAGGGCTCGAAGAGCTCGGGAGAGTGCAGGTGCGGGAGGCCGCGGAGCATCTTGATGAAGATATCCTGGCAGAGGTCGTCCACGGGGGCGGCGCGGCCGAGCATCGCATAGACGAAGCCGGCGAGGCGGGCCTGGTAGGCGTGGATGAGCTCGCTTTGTGCGGACAGGGTGCCGGCCTGGGCCGCTTTGACGAGATCGAGAGGCGGCCCGTCGGGAGGAGCGACTGGGGAGGCAAGAGTGCACGGCACGCCGGCTTGACGCGGGGAACCGGGCAAAGGTTGCAGGGGGGCGCCGGAGCCGGGGTCAGTGGACGAGGAGGGCACGGCCGTCGTAGCGCAGGGTGTTGCGACCGAGGCGCACGTGGGTGTCGAGCCCCTGTCCGTCGGTGCGGATGGCGGGGTGTGCGGCGTCGGGCGGTTGCACGGTGATGACGACGAAGAAGTCGGACTCGCCGTCGATGGAGAGGGTGGATGTCCACTCTCCGTGGGAGACGGAGAGTCGGGGTTTTTGAGGGACGATGACTGTGGCGCGGAGGGTGGCGCCGTTGGCGGCGCGGATGTCGAAGCCGTCGGTGCGGAGCTGGATCTGGCGCTCGCCGGTGTGGAAGAGCCAGCGGCGGGTAGGGCCGCCGGAGATGTGGTCGACGACGGCGAGCATGACGGGGGCGCCGCAGTCGCCGGAGTAGTCGATGGCCCAGGCGCGCCGGGCGCGGATGCCGATGTCGAGGGTGGAGTCGAGGCGCTCCGGGTGGTTGCTGGCGACAGTATAGACCTCGCTGAGGTCGAGGGTGACAGCGCCGGAGCCGTCGGGCTGGAGTTTGGCGTAGGTGAGGCTACCGGGGAACCAGCCGTGGGTGCCGGGGATGACGACGACGTTTTCCTGTTCGCGGGCGATGGTGCGGAGGTCGGCGGTGTCGTGCTGGCGGGCGACGGCCCAGTGGCCGCCGAAGGCGGTGAGGCGGAAGCTGCCGGCATCGGCGAAGGAAGTGAGGGCTCGGCTGGGACGGGCGTTGGCGGTGAGGGTGGCGATGGCGTCGCCGGAGTCGGTCCAGCGGTTTCGGCAGATGAAGAGGCCGCCGCGGTCGTCGCGCCAGCCGCGGCCGATGGTGTTTGCCGGGGGGAGTGCGGTCTCGGCGCCTGGGTAGAGGAGAAGTGCGAGGAGGGCGTCGCCGGGTTTGGCGATGTCGAAGGTGCGGTCGCCGGCGAGGCCGTAGCAGCGGTCGAAGGTCCACTGGAGTGCGGCACGGCTACCGGCATCGGTCAGTCCGAAGAGGGCGATGAGGTCGCCGCCGCGCCAGGGTGAGAATTCCCAAGGTGGGGCGGGTTGAGCGGGGGCCGGGGTGGTCTGGCGGCCGAAGATGGCGAGGTCGGGAGGGGCTCCGAGTTTGCCGGGGGGCAGGAGGAGCATGGTGTAAAGGGAGGCCCAGGAGCGGGCGGGCGAGGTGGCGGCGAGGTCTTCGCCCTGGGTGCGGCGCCAGGCGAGGATGAAGGCGGGGAGACTCTGGCTGAGGGCGAGGCGGAGCTGGGCAAAGTGTTCGCGCGGCCAGCCACGGTCGCCGCAGTCGTTGAGGTAGCGCAGGACGTGGTGGCGGGCGCGGCGGGCGAGTGAATCGAGGTCGTGTTGGTCGGGAAGGTCTGGAGCGACGGCGAGTGCGGCGAGCCCGCCGGCGGCTTGTTGGGAGGCCCATTGTGCTCCGGGAGGGGTGCCGGCTGGCAGGGGGCGCTGGACAAGCTGGCGGGCGGCTTGATCGAGGGCTTGGGCGATGGCGAGCCGGCGCTCTTCGGGCCAGGCCGGGGCCGCCAGATCGTACGCGAGCGCCAGGCCGACGACCGAGGGAATGCTGACTGGGTCGAGTTCAGTCGAAGCCCAAGGCAGATGCGGGGTGTCGGCCGCGGGGACGAGGCCGGTGGCGATGGTCTCCTCACAGAGGCGCAGGGCGTGTGCCGCGTCTTCCGGGTTGGCCTGCAAGGTGTAGCGGAGTGCCCAGCCGGCGGCATGGGAGGCGCGCCAGAGTGGTTCTGGCTCGCTGGCGAGCAGGGACTGGAGGCGGGTGGCGATGGCCTGGCCGGAGGTGGACTGGTCGTGGCTGCGCAGGCCGGGCAGGTCGTCGGCGGTGAAGAAGAGTGAGGGGTGGCCACGGGGGCGTGGCGCAGCCGACAGGGTGAGGGTGGTGATGAGTGCAAGTGCAGCCCACCCGAGCCAGCAAATGGCGGGACAGCGGAGTCGGCGGAGCGTTTGCATGGGTAAACTTGTTACGGACCGGGATCGGGGACGGGTAAGGTTTTTTACCGCTGAATCGTAAGAGAAGAGCCGTTTTCTGGCGAATGCGGTGTGTTTTTTCGCCAGTTATATTCAAGAAGTTTCCGGAGGGTACCGATTTGAGTCCCAACAAAGTGTGCCGATGTGAACAGGCAGATGGATGCATCGTCATCTGCTTCTGAAATGCCTTTATCGAAGGAAGGCCCCTCCGTGCGCGTGGACGAGGGGGCGCTTGCGCATGCGGTGGTGAGGCAGGCGGCGGTCGCGTTGCTGGCATTTGACACCCGTGGCGTGGTTTACCTCTACAACCGGGCTGCGGAGCGCCTGTTTGGATGGCGGGCCGACGAGGCGATCGGGAAGATGCGGGTGGAGCAGTTTCACGACGACGGCGAGGTGCGCGCGGTGGCCAAGGAGCTGTCGGTGCGCTTGCGGCGGCCGGTGGCGGTGGAGGAGGCGCTGCTGCTTTTTGTCAAAAACGGCCGACTGCAGGGCCGTGCGCGCGAGTGGACGATGCGGCGCAGCGACGGGAGCACGTTTCCGGCGACGATCTCATTTGAGGAGCTGCATGCGGCGACCGACGGGTTGGAGGGGATCATGGCCGTGGTCAGCAACACCTCGGCCCGGCGCCGGACGGCGGAGGCGTTTCTGGCCAAGCAGCGTCAGCTGGAGGAATTTATCAAGCATACGCCGGCGGCGGTGGCCCTGCTCGACCGGGAGTTGCGCTATCTGGCGACGAGCCAGCGGTGGTTGATCGATTACGGGTTGAGCGGCGACGATTTGCTGGGGTGCTCGATTTTCGAGGGATTCCCGGACATGCCGGCGCATTGGCGTGCGGTGTTTCTGCGTTGCCTGGGCGGTGCGATCGAGGTGCGCGAAGAGGATCGCATCGTGCGCGCGGACGGTCGCGAGGAGTGGTTGCGGTGGGAGTGCCGGCCGTGGTTCCAGCTCGATGGCGACATCGGAGGTGTGACGATTTACGCGGAGGTGATCACCGAGAAGTACCGGGCGGCTCAGCGGTTGCGGGCCAGCGAGGCGCTGCTCAACGAGGCGCAACACCTCGCCCGCCTGGGCAGCTGGGAACTCGATGTGCGCACCGGGCAGCTGACTTGGTCGCGCGCGTGCTATCAAATCTACGAGGTGCCGCAGGAGACCCCGATCACGATGGCGACGTCGCTGAGTTACTACGTGCCGGAGGATAGGGCTCGGATGGAGGCGGTCTTTGACCGGGCCTTGCATCGCGTCGAGGGCTGGGATCTGGAAGTCCAGATCCAGACTGCGAGCGGGCGCGGGCTCTGGTTGCGCTCGATCGGTCAGGTGGATCACTCGTACGGGATCCCGTTGCGCGTGTACGGAACCGTCCAGGATATTTCCGAGCGCAAACAGTGGGAGTCGGAAATTCTGGAAGCCAAGGACGAGGCGCTCGCCGCCGCCAAGGCCAAGAGCGAGTTCCTCGCCAACATGAGCCACGAAATCCGCACGCCGCTCAACGCCGTGATCGGCATGTCCAGCTTGCTGCTCGATACGCGGCTGGACCGCGAGCAGTGCGACTTTGTGAACACGATTCGCACGGCCAGCGAATCTCTGCTGCATATTATTAACGAGATTCTGGACTTTTCGAAGATCGAGTCGGGTAAACTCGATCTGGAGCGGCAGCCGTTCTGCCTGGCGGACTGTTTGGAATCGGCCATTGATCTGGTGGCTTCGCGAGCCAGCGAGAAGCAGCTCGACCTCAACTACTGGATCGATCCGGCGGTGCCCGATGTGATCCAGGGTGATGTGACGCGGCTCCAGCAGATATTGGTCAACCTGCTCTCCAATGCGGTGAAGTTTACCCCGTCGGGCGAGATCGATGTGACCGTGCGCCGGCTCGCTGCCCGACCCGAAGGGCAGGCAGCCGGGCAGCCGCACATCGAAATCACGGTCCGCGATACCGGCATCGGTATCCCACAGGAACGGATGAACCGGCTCTTCCAGTCGTTCAGCCAGGTCGACTCTTCGACGACGCGCCACTATGGCGGCACGGGGTTGGGGCTGGCGATTTGCCGGCGGCTCGTCGAGCTCATGGGTGGCTGCATCCGGGTGGACAGCCAGGCCGGGCAGGGATCGTCGTTTATCTTCGACATCCCGTGCGTCGCCGACGATTCCGCGGCAGGCCCTCAGCCTGCCCCCATGTCGCCGCCGCTCGCCGGATGCCGGGCCCTGTTGGTTGCGCCCGTCAGTCACGGCCGGGAAATCGTGCAGCGATATCTGGGGCAATGGGGGGCGGAGATTGTCCTTGGCGAGGGCGAGGTCCCCGGCGACTGGCCGGCGCTGGATGTGGCGATCGTCGATGCCGCACTGCTCGACAGCTCTCCGTGGGTGGAGCGTCTGCGCCACGCCGGACTGCCCCTCATCGTGCTCGCTCCACTCGGCGTCAAACCCGATGCTGATAGTGCCCTTGTGTGCTCCGCCACGCTCATGAAGCCCCTGCGCGTGCGCCATCTGCTTTCCACGCTCGAGCGTCTGTTCAAGAAGTCTGCGGGCCGCGCCCGCCCGGCCGCGGCCGCGCCTGCGGTCCCCGCGGCGATGGGCTCGGTGCCCCGGCCCCCGGTGCGCCGTCTACTCCTGGTCGAGGATAACCTCACCAATCAGCGGGTGGCTCTGGCCATTCTCAAACGCATCGGCTGGATCGCCGACATCGCCAACAACGGCTGCGAGGCCATCTCCGCACTCGAATCCATCCCCTACGACATGATGTTGATGGATGTTCAGATGCCGGAGATGGATGGATTGATCGCCACGCAGGAGATACGTCGCCGTTTCCCCGCGAGCCGCCAGCCCGTCATCATCGCGCTGACGGCCAATGCGCTTTGCGGTGATCGTGAGAAATGCGTGGAGGCGGGCATGGACGATTATCTGGGCAAGCCGATCCGCGCCGTCGATCTACGTAGCAAACTCGAATATTGGAGCATGCACCTGCACCACCCGGCGGCCGATCCAGTGGTTGCCTGACGGGGGCCATTTTCGCCTCGCCGCCGTGGGCTGGCCCCGCACCGTGGGCACGTGCTACTCATCGGACAACAAGGCTACGAATCGCTCCTCGCGGAAGAGGCGGAACAGGCTGGCGGCCTCGTCGCCGAAAAGGGCCCGGGCTGGGTACGCACCGAGCCGTGGAGCTCGCCCACCGTCGAGTGGGCGTTTCCGCATGTGGCTCTCCGTTCTCCCACGGAGATCGTGGGTGAGTCGGTCAACGCCCTTGCACAGCGCCTCGTGGATTTTCTGCTCAAGAGCCTGCAGGGGGAGCGTATCGATGCTCCCTGGCCGTGTGTGTTTGCCGGACCGGCTGAGATGGTCGGACTTGGGCGGCGCATCGGAGCGGTTGAAAAAGCCTTTCACGATGCGTTGAAAAAACGGCTTTCGCGGGTGGCGCGTCTGGCAACGGCCGATGCGCCGCGAGGCGTGGTGCCGTGCTCGCGCGGGTTATGGGTCTGGTTTGCCGATTTCGGCCGGCTGTGGGTGTCGCGCGAGGCCATGGTCAACGGCCAGCGCCGGATGTCCGACGACGAGGCGGCTCCGTCGCGCAGTTATCTGAAGGTCGAGGAGGCGTATGTGGTCCTCGGGCACGAGCCGGTGGCGGGCGAAACCGTGGTCGATCTGGGCGCGGCGCCGGGTGGCTGGAGCTACAGTGCCGCCAAGCGCGGGGCGCAGGTGCTTGCGCTGGACAATGGCCCGCTCAAGGGCGGTGCGCTGGGCCATCCGCAGATCGAGCACCGGTGCGAGGACGCCTTCAAATTTCAACCGGCGGCGGGCGTGGTCTACGACTGGCTTTTTTGCGACATGGTGGACGATCCGCACCATGTGTTGCAGAACATCGTCGAGCCGTGGCTGGCACGCGGGTGGTGCCGGAATTTTGTGATCAACCTCAAGTTCGGGCGGGTCGATCCTGCGGCGTTCCTGCGCGAGCTGCGTGCGCCTTCGTCTCCGTTTGTCGCGTACGGCGAGGCCGTGCGGGTGCGGCATCTGTACCACGATCGCGAGGAATTTACGGTCGTCGGACGCGTGCGGACGGCAGTCTGAGCGCGCTCAGCGCAGGAAGTTGCGCATCATCGAGAGAAGGCGGTGTTTGAGCCCGTCTCCGTGGCGCGGGCCTGCACCTTCCGCCGTGCCCGAGCTCTGGGTCTGGGCGTGGTGCTGGAGGTTTTCCTGCTGGCGCGCGGCGATGATTTCGCTGAGGCGCTCAAGGATTTCTGGACGGCTGGCGACGACGGCGGCGAATGCATTTTTCCCGAGCTCGAGGGTGGTGCAGTCGGTCGCGGCGCGCACGGTGGCGCTGCGGCGTTCGCCCGTCAGCAATGACATCTCACCGAAGAAGCTGCCGGGCTGCAGCGTCGCGACGGTCTGGCCCTGTTTCTCGATGCTGACGCTGCCCGCGGTAAGAATTTGAAGCGAGTCGCCAGCGTTGCCCTCTTCGACGATCGGCTCGCCTTGGGCGTAAACCTGTTCGGTGAGTGCGGCGGCGGC
>MWDT01000090.1 GCA_002070825.1 Verrucomicrobia bacterium ADurb.Bin122 | reverse complement strand
AGCAACTATCAAGCAAAAGAATACGACTTCCCCATCTTTTATAGCTCAACCGTTTTATTTACCAGACACACCCTACCTCGCGTTGATCTGAGCACGCGTCGGAAACGCTGCATCGTGCGATCGCCGGCCAGAAGATGGCCGGCGATTTTTGTCACTGGCGTGCCCTTGATGGCGTCGGGCTTGCCATCTGCGTATGGCATGATGCAAAACCTTCCGCCATCGCCATGTCCTTTCGCGTTACCAAAGCCCTGATCACTGCCGCCGGCCCCGCACAGCGCCGTCTCCCTCTGCAAACGCTCACGGACCGCAATGGCGACCAGAAGCCTGCCCTCGCGCTTTTGCTCGATGAGATGTTCGCCGCAGGCATTGAGCAGGTCGGCTTGGTTCACGCAAAGGGTGACCGCGCCGCGTACGAAGCCGTGCTCGCTCCCTACGCGGAGAAGCTGACGTATATCGAGCAACCCGAGGCGCTCGGCTATGGCGACGCGGTGCTCTGCGGCCGCGATTTTGCCGACGGCCAGCCGATCCTTTTGCAGGTGAGCGACCACCTCTACGTTTCCCAATCGACCAAGAGCTGCACCCGCCAGTTGCTCGACGTGGCGGAGGCTGAGGCTTGCGCCGTTTCTGCCGTGCAGCCGACGCATGAGAGCCAGCTCCAGTACTATGGCACCGTCGGTGGCGCGCAGGTCCCAGGTCGCCGCGGGCTCACGGCCATCGAACGCGTTTTCGAAAAACCTACCCCGACCGTTGCCGAGCAACACTGCCTGCTCCCTGGCCTGCGCGCTGGATACTATCTGTGCTTCTTCGGCATGCATGTGCTGACGCCCTCGCTCTTCGCTCTGCTCGCCGCCGAGCGGCAGGCCAACCCGACTGCGCGCATCGGGCTTTCTCCCGCACTCAACGCACTTGCCGCCCGCGAGAAGTACCTCGCCGCCGTGTTGGACGGGCGCCGCTCCAATCTGGAGGCCAGCTTCGGCCTCCTGCGCGCGCAGATCGCGCTCGGCCTGAGTGGTGCGAGCCGGACCGATATTCTCGCGCTGCTTGCCGAGGAGCTCGCGTTGGCCGCCGAGGTCAACCGCACTGGCGACCAGACTCGGAGCTGATTTTTCGACACTACCTCGCGCCACGTCTTCCTCTCCCGTGTCTCCCATTCTCCTTTCCCTCGTCGAAGGTGCTGCGTTTGCCGGTGCACCGCAGTGTTTCGAGCAAGTCTGCCGATCCGCGAGCCGTGCCGAACTCGAACATATGGCGGCCGACCTTGAAGTGTTCCGCCGCGAAACGCCGAATTTCTACCATCGCGTCCGTGCCATCTTTTTTCTGGAGGCGATTCACCGCTATTTTCTCCCGCCGCACTATCCGGCGGACGGCGTGGGCTCGATCCCGTTCGAGGGGCACCAGCACACGCTGGAGCGGCGATTCGAGGAGGCGATCGACACCTACCTCCGCCATCAGCGTGAGCACGGCGCGAGCGACGCGCTGAGCAGCGCCCTGGCGGCTGCCTATCACGGGCTCGAGTTCAAGACGCTCGCGCAACAGGTCCAGAAGACTGTGCGCGCCGTCCGCGGCAATCAGTGGATGTTTCGTACGGGGCACCCGCTCGACTATCCGCTGCGCCTGCGCCCCGAGATGCTGCCGCGTGGCGGCGATGCGCCTGCACCGATTCTTTTCGAGGAAACGCCTGTACGTCTCGATCTCAGCCATGCTGGCTGGAGCGACATCTTTTTCCTCGGCATGGATTATCCGGAGGGCGCGCGGGTGCTCAACCTGTCGGTGGATCTGGGCGTTTTCGGACGCGACCAATCCGTGCGCCCGCCCGTTTGCGCGTTCCTGCGCGTGATCGACGAGCCCGTGTTGCGCCTTGTCAGCGTCGATCTCGGTGCGAGTGCGGATGTCGCCTCGCTCGCCGATCTTTTCGACTTCGCCAAGGATTACCTCGGTCTGCTCAAGGCCGCCGTCATTGCCTCCGGCGTCGTGCCGTCGGGCCTCGAAGGCTCCGGTCACGCCCTCGCCGACATTCTCGCCCGGCTCGCCGGCCCCGGCCGCGGGCTGGAGATCGTCTCGCAGGTGCGCGACATCCCGAAGGGTTCTCGCCTGGCCGTTTCGACCAATCTCCTTGGCTGTCTGATCGCGCTGCTCATGCGCGCCACGGGCCAGACCGATTCGCTCACCGGCGAACTCAGCGAGGCCGAACGCCGCACGGTCGCCAGTCGCGCGATTCTCGGCGAGTGGCTTGGCGGTTCCGGCGGTGGCTGGCAGGACTCCGGTGGTGTCTGGCCCGGCATCAAGACGATCGAGGGCGAGCTGGCGCAGGTCGGCGACGTCGAGCATGGCGTCAGCCGCGGGCGTCTGCTCCCACGTCATCGTGTGCTTGGCGAGTCCGAGGCCTCTGCGGCCACGCGCCAGGCGTTGCAGGACAGCCTCATTCTCGTCCACGGAGGCATGTCGCAAAACGTCGGGCCCATCCTTGAGATGGTCACCGAAAAGTACCTGCTGAAGCTGGAGCGCGAATGGCACGCACGCCTCGAAGCCGGCGGCATCCTCCGCGACATCCTCGGGTGCCTGAAATCTGGTGACATCGCGAAACTCGCCGAGCTCACCACGCGCAATTTCTTCGGGCCGATCCAGGCCATCATCCCCTGGGCGTCCAACGCCTACACGGAGCGGCTGATCGCCGAGGCCCGCCGGTTGCTCGGCCCCGCCTTCCGTGGCTTTGTGATGCTCGGCGGCATGTCCGGCGGCGGCATGGGCTTCTGGGTCGATCCCGCGGAGAAGGCGCGTGCGCGCGAAATCCTCCTCGATCTCATGCGGCGCACCAAACGCGAGCTCCAGCACGCGCTCCCGTTTGCGATGGACCCGGTCGTGTACGACTTCGCGCTCAACCCGCGCGGCACGTTTGCGCGACTCCTCACGGGCGAGCAGGCGCTTTTTTCGCCCGAGTACTATCTCTACCGCGTGCCCGGTTGGGTGCGGCAGGATCCGCGTTCACTGCCCGTTGCCTCGCGCCGCGATCTCGACCGCTTCCTGTCGCGGCAACTCGGCTCTACGGACAACCCCACGCTGCCCTCCGCGTTGCTCCAACGTCTGTTCCCGCAGCAGGCCTCCGGCGCCAACGGCTCCGAGGCGCAGTCGCTGCGCCAGTTACTCGACGAAAACGGATTCGACCAGGTCCAGCACGAGCAGATTCGCGCCGACCTCCTCGCCGGTCACATCGGTCTGCCTCAAAACCGCCTGCCGGTCTCGGCCACGATCGAGGATGTGCGTCCCGGCGATGTTGTGCCGATGTATGCGCCCGAAAAGGCCGATGCTGCCCGGGGCGCTGAGCTTTTGCGTGCTGGCTCCGTCGCGGTGATCACGCTCGCCGCCGGCGCAGGCAGCCGGTGGACGCAGGGCGCAGGCACGGTGAAGGCGCTGCATCCGTTTGCCAAACTCGGTGGTCGCCATCGCAGTTTCCTGGAAGTCCATCTCGCAAAAAGCCGTCGCGCCGGACGCGCGGCGGGCGTCGAGGTGCCGCACCTGTTCACCACCAGCCATCTCACCCACGAGCCGATCCGTGCGTTCTTGGAGAAACATGGCAATTTCGGCTACGCGGGACCGCTCCGGCTTTCGCCGGGCCGCTCCATCGGCCTGCGGATGATTCCCACGGCGCGCGATCTGCGTTTCCTGTGGGAGGAGACCGCACACCAGGTGCTCGACGTGCAGCAGGAGAAGATGCGTCAGAGCCTCCGCAAGGCGCTGCTCGAATGGGCGGTGGCCACCGGCGAAGGCCGTGACTACACGGACAATCTTCCGCTCCAGTGCCTGCATCCGGTTGGGCACTGGTTCGAGGTGGCGAATCTTCTCCGCAACGGCGCGCTCCGCGATCTCCTTCGCGAGCGTCCGCAGTTGAAACACCTTTTGCTGCATAACATCGACACGCTCGGCGCCGACCTCGATCCGGCGGTGCTTGGCCGGCACGACCGCGAGGGGCGTCCGCTCGCCATCGAGGTGATCCGTCGTCGCATCGAAGATCGTGGCGGTGGGCTGGCGCGCGTCGGCGGCCAGCTCCGGCTCGTCGAGGGCATGGCGCTCGCGCACGAGGAGGACGAGTTCAAGCTCACCTTCTACAACACGCTCACCAGTTGGATTGCCATCGATCCGATGCTCGCGCTTTTCGGGCTCGACCGTGCCGCACTTGCCGACGACGAACGCGTCTCCGCCGCCGTGCGCACGCTTGCCGCGCGCATGCCGACTTACGTGACGCTGAAGGATGTGAAGAAACGCTGGGGCAACGGCCAGGAGGACATCTTCCCCGTGCTCCAATGGGAAAAACTCTGGGGCGACATGACGACGCTCCCTGAGGCCAACACGCTCTTCATGGCGGTCCCGCGTCAGCGTGGCCAGCAGCTCAAGGAACAGGCGCAGCTTGACGGCTGGTTGCGCGACGGCTCCGCGGCACACATCGAATCGCTCTGCGCTTGGGAGTAATTGCGCGCTCCGGGTTGCCGTCGTGGCAGCCCGGCTTGGCGGTGGTTGCCTACGCGAGCGTTTTTCGGAAGCGGGAGATGGCGATGGCCATCACCGCGATGCCGAGCACGAGGAGCGCGGCGCATTGCGGCCAGAGGATTTCGAAGCCCACGCCTTTCAGGAACACGCCGCGGATGATCACGAGGATGTAGCGGATCGGGTTGACGAGGCTGAGCCACTGGAAAAATGCCGGCATGTTTGCGATCGGGAAGATGAACCCGGAGAAAAGCATCGCCGGGAAAAAGAAGAAGAAGGTCGTCATCATCGCCTGCTGCTGGGTGTGGCAGACGGTCGAGATAAACAGTCCGATGCCGAGCGTGCTCAGCAGGAAGAGCGCGACGCCGAGCAGGATCAGGGCGAAGTTTCCCCGAAACGGAATGTGAAACCAGAGCAGCGCGATGGCGGTGACGAGCACGACGTCGATGAAGCCGATCACGGCGAAGGGCGCGGACTTGCCGAGGATGAACTCCACCGGGCGAATCGGCGTGACCATGACCTGTTCGATGGTGCCGACCTCCTTCTCGCGCACGATCGCCATGCTGGTTAGCATGAGGCTGATCAGCATCACCAATAGCGAGATGATGCCCGGCACGTAGAAGTGGCGGCTCTCAAGGTCGGCGTTGAACCAAGCCCGCGGTTGGAGATCGACGCTGCCGACGGGCAGCGTGCGCCCGGCGAGGCGGAGCGTCTGGTCGAGTGCCGTGGCATTGCCGGCGGTGGCGGCGATGATGCTGGCGTAGTTGACCACGTAGCGCGCGGTGTTCGAGTCGGCGCCGTCGACGATGAGTTGCACGGGCGCGGGCTGGCCTGCGTGGAGGCGACGTTCGAAACCGGCGTCGATCTGGAGCACGGCGGCGGCGCGCGTGGAGTCGATGAGTGCGCGGGCCTCGTCGTCGTCGAAGGTCCGCGCGACTTCGTCGAAGTAGGCGGAGCCGGTGAAACGCGTGACGAGCTCGCGGCTGGCGACGGTGTTGTCGCGGTCCACGATGGCGAGCGGCACATGGCGGACGTCGAGCGTGACTGCGTAGCCGAAGATCATCGTCTGGATGACGGGCAGTCCGAAGATGACCAAGCGCATGCGCGGATCGCGGAGCACGGAGCGAAACTCTTTTCGCAGGAGGGTGAGGATGCGTTCCCACATGGCGGCGGTGGCGTTTGCGAGGGGTTCAGGCGAGGCGTTTGCGGGTGCGGGCGATGGCGAGGGTGAGCATGAGCCCGGCAAACCCGAGCAGGCAGAGTGCGTCGACCCAGAGGATCGTGAGGCCGGTGCCGCGCAGGAAAATGCCCTTCACGATGGCGACGAAGTAGCGGGCCGGCACGATGTAGGTGATGCCGCGTACGACGACGGGCATGTTGGCGATGGCAAAGGCGAAACCCGAGAGGAGAAACGCCGGGAGAAACGTGGCGATCATCGCCACCTGGCTGGCGAGCAACTGCTGGCGCGTGATCGTGCTGATGAGGATGCCTTGCGCGAGCGTGGCGACGATGAAGACGGTGCCGACGCCGAAGAGCAGGAGCACGCTGCCTCGCAGCGGCACGTCGAAGAGAAAGACCGTCATCGACACGGCGATGGCGAGATCGATCAGCCCGATGGCGAGGTAGGGGATGAGTTTGCCGAGGATGAGCTCCGGCGCGCGCACCGGCGTGGAGATCAGTTGCTCCATTGTGCCGGTTTCCCATTCGCGGGCGATGGTGAGCGAGGTGAGCAGCGCGGAGATCAGCCCCATGATGACGGCGAGAATGCCGGGGACGATGAAGTTGCGGCTGGCCAGATCGGGGTTGAACCAGACGCGGGTGCGCAGATCCATCCCGGTGCCGGGAGCCTGGCCGGTGCGGCGCCGGATCTGGTCGAGCGCGAGCTGCTGGTTGAATGAGAGTGCGATGGCTTGGGTGTAGCCGAGGACGAGGCCGGCGGTGTTGGAGTCGGAGCCATCGACGATGGCTTGCACGGGGGCGGTGCGGCCGGCGTCGAGATCGCGGCCGAAGCCGGACGGGATGACGAGCGCGAGCATGGCCTCGCGCGAATCGATGGTGCGTTCGAGTTGCGGGTAGTTTTCGACCGTGCCTTGCAGGCTGAAATACGGCGTGCCGGTGAATCGGGCGACCAGTTCTCGGCTCTGCGTGGTGCCGCTCTGGTCCCAGACGACGAAGGGCACGCGGTCCACGTCGAGCGTGAGCGCGTAGCCGAAGGCGAGGAGCATCAGCAGCGGCACGCCGATGGCGAGGCCGAGGCTGCGCGGGTCGCGGCGGATATGGAGGGCTTCCTTGCGGGCGATGGCCCAGAGTCGGCGGAGGTTCATCGGCGGAACTCCTGTTGCGCGCCGGCGGCGCGGTCGCGGGCTTCGATGAGCGAGACGAAGACATCCTCCAACGTGGGCGTGATGCGCTCGATGCGGGCGAGGCCGATGCGCTCGGCGGCGAGCGCATCGCGGATGGCGGCGATGGCGGGCCCGGCTTCGGTGGCGACGGCGTGGAGGCCTTTTCCGAAGAGGGCGGTTTCCTTCACGGATGGGATTTTCGCGAGGACGGCCATGGCGTCGTGCGGGCGCTCGCAATCGATCTCCAGGACGGCGTCGGTCATATGCGTGGTCTTGAGATCGCGCGGGCGACCGAGGGCGATGAGCTCGCCGCGATAGACGATGCCGAGGCGGTCGCAGTACTCGGACTCCTCCATGTAGTGTGTGGTGACGAAGACGGTGACGCCCTGCCCGGCGAGCGCGTTGATGAGATCCCAGAATTGGCGGCGGCTGTTGGGATCGACGCCGGAGGTGGGCTCGTCGAGGAAGAGAATGGGCGGCTCGTGGAGTACGGCACAGCCGAGCGCGAGACGCTGTTTCCAGCCACCGGAGAGCGTGGAGGTGCGCGAGCTGCGGTGCGCGGTGAGGCCGGCCATTTCGAGCACCCAGGCCTTGCGGGCGGCTTTTTTGTCGGCGGGCACGCGGTAGATGCCGCTGTAGAAATCGATGTTCTCCTCGACGGTGAGCTCGTCGTAGAGGGAGAACTTCTGGCTCATGTAGCCGATGCGCGTCTTGATGAGCTCGGTCTGCGTGCGGATGTCGAAGCCGGCGACGCGGCCGGTGCCGCCGCTGGGCGTGAGCAGGCCGCAGAGCATGCGGATGGTGGTGGACTTGCCGGCACCATTGGGGCCGAGAAACCCGAAGATCTCGCCGCGCGTGACCGAGAACGAGATGCCGGCGACGGCGCGGAAGGCTCCGAAGCGTTTCTCCAGATTCTGCACCTCGACGACGGTGTCGGCGGCGGGCGCGGGGACGATGGCTTCGGCGGTGTGCATGTCGGCGCTTACGCGGCAGCGTCCTTTGGCGCGGCAATCACGGAGATGAAGACGTCTTCGAGCGAGGGCTCGATGGGTTTGATGGACAACAGCTCGAAGCCGGCGTCGGCGACGAGGCGTCGCGTGTCCGATTCGACGGCGGCGGGCTCGCGCGTGGCGACGTGGACGCGGTCGCCGAAGAGGCCGACGGTGGCGCCGTGGAGGTGCTGCCGCAGGAGCGTGGCGGTGCGGCGCGGTGCGGAGGTGCGGATTTCGAGGAGGGCGC
>MWDT01000089.1 GCA_002070825.1 Verrucomicrobia bacterium ADurb.Bin122 | reverse complement strand
CCTCTGACCTATCAGTGGCAGGTCTCGACAGACGGAGGTACCACGTGGGCCGACCTCAGTGACGTCACCCTGTACTCGGGCACGACGACATCGACCCTGTCCGTCAGCAAGCCCACAGCCGCGATGAAGGGATACCAATACCGATGCATGGTGTCCGATGGCGTCAATGCGGCGATTGCGAGCAGCACGGCCGCCTTGACTGTGAAATCCTCGCAGTTCGCGGCGCTCTCGGCGCGTGCGCCGGCTGGGACGGGCGAGCAGACGCTGATCCTGGGTTTCGTCTTCGCTGGCGGTGGCAAACCGACACTGGTGCGAGGCGTCGGCCCCGGCATCTCCTCGGTGAGCGGGTACATGATGGATCCACAGTTGCGAGTGTACACGGCAGGGGGCGTCGAGGTGGCAAGCAACGACGACTGGCCCGGCTCCCGGGAGTTGACGGACGCGTTTGTGCAAACGGGCGCGGGAGCACTCGATCCTGCCTCGAAGGACGCGGCGCTGCTCCAAAATCTGACGGGCAACGTATACACGGCCCATGTAAGCGGTGCGAATGGCACGACCGGCGTGGCGTTGGCGGAGGCGTACGATGTCGCCCTCAGCGACAAGACAAAGCGGCTGACGGCACTGTCGGTGCGCAACCAGGTGGGCGTAGACGATGCGATTCTGATCGCAGGTTTTGTGATCGCGGGCGATGCGCCGAAGCAGGTGATCGTGCGAGGCGTGGGCCCCGGCATCTCCACGGTGAATGGCTATCTGCGCGACCCGCAGCTGCAGGTCTGGAAGCTGAACACTGTGACGGGTAAATGGACGCTGTCCGGCGAGAACGACGATTGGGACCACACGCCTGAGACGGCGGCGTTGTTCCAATCGGCGGGCATGGGAGCGCTGGGGAGCGACTCGAAGGATGCCGCGCTGGTGTTGACGCTGGAGCCTGGCATCTACACGGCCCAGGTCGCCGGCGTGGGCCGCACGACGGGCGTCGGCGTCGTCGAAATCTACGAAGCTCCATAACGCTCAACCAAGAGCCGAACTTCGTCGCAAAAAGAGCGGGCCCAAAAAAGCCCGCTCTTTTTGCGTCCCCAAAAGCCGCGCAGAAAAAGTCAGGGGGCCGACTCCGGCGCGAGGCCCTCCCGCCAGCACCAGTGCCATGGCTCGTAGGCGAGCCCCTGCTTGTTGCCCTTCGGGTAGGAAAGCTCGAAACCGTACTCGTGCGCGTGTTCGCTCAACCAGCGAAACTGCGCGGTGCCCGCAAAGGCCTCGGTCAATGGCGGCCCGTCCGGCGCCGCCAAATCCACGGCGCAGCCGGTGTGGTGTTCGCTGAAACCGGGATAGGCCGATACCTTCAAAATCTCCGAGAGCGCCTGCCCCGACTCCAGTTTGCGCCGCACGATTTCCCGCTGGCGCCCCACGCTGCGAAACGCCGATACGAGCAGCAGCGGCACGCCTTCGCGCAGCGCATCCGCGCTCATCTGATCCCACGCCAGCGCGGCCGCAGGGGCGAGGCGCGCCTCGCGCCCCTGCACATCGCGGCCGACCGGGCGCAGATCCTTCGCCTCGGCAAAAAACGGCACGCGCGCCGCATACGCCACGGGCGGCGGCGGCAGGCCATCGTTGTCGTCGGGCCGGATTTCCCGGCGCATCGGGATGTAGCGCAGGCCCGACTCGGCCACCTCCGCGCCGAGCCGCAAAAAATCGAGCCGTTCGTAGGCCGCCACGGCGTTGGGGCTGGCATGCACATCGAGCGGCCCGGCACCGAGCGCTGCGACGATCTGCCCGAGCAAGCCCTTCGCCACGCCCTGCCGCTGCCGGCCCACCTCGACAAAAAGCAACGAGAGCTGACGCCCACTGCGCACATGGGCCACGCCCACGAGTTTTCGCCCGGCAAACGCCAGCCATGTCCGGGGAGCCACGCGATCACGCTCCGCCCAGACCGCCGGCTCGATGAAACGATAGAACAACGCGCACCCCTCGGCCTCGTACAACGGCGCCACCTGCGCGTCGAACACCTGCCGAACCAGCCGGCTCGCAGCCGCCAGATCTTCCGGCGTCGCGAGTCGGTAGTGCAGGCTGGCCATGGTGGACTCCGCGCAGGCTCCTTCAGACCGCAGTCGCACGTGCGCGCCAGCGCGCGTCGGCCAGCACCACCGACGTTTCGATCTGCCGGTCCGGCACCGTCCAGTAGCGTTTCAAAAGTCGATTCTTCTCCTCGTCGCCCACCACCTGAAAACCGTGCCGTTCGTAAAACGAAATCGCCCACGTCGCCGCGCGCCAGGTGCCGATGAGCACGGGCCGCGTCGTCGTCTCCAGGAGTTGTTTTAGCAAAAGCGTACCGAGTCCGTGGCCACGCTCACTCGTGCGCACGTAGGCATGGCGGATCAGTGTCACATCCTTCACCTCCTGCGAGCCCATGATGCCGAGCAGCGCACCGGCACGCTCCACGCCGAGAAAACGCACGCCGGCTGCGATCTCGCTGCGCAGCTCCTCCAGCGGCATGTAGGGCTCATGCCAGCGATCAGCAGGGATGTGCCCACGATAGGCGACGGCGGCATCGTTGACGATGTCGGCCATCGTCGGTTCTTCAGAGGGCTGGCAGGGCCGGATTTTCAGCATGGTGGGCGAGATGCCGGACCGTCTTATAGGCGCGAAAGCCGCGCGCCAGAAAATTAGTCAACGCCGCGGGATGATCGCCACTACTCGTGCGCAGAAAGACGCGATGGGTCGGAGTGGCCCACGCACGACGCGTCGCTTCGCAGAGCAACCACCCGCCCAACCCGCGGCCGGTGAACTCGGGGCGCAGACCCATCTGCACGATTTCCACGCCCTCAAGCGGACGACGGAGCAGCTCCGCAAACCCAATCGGCGTCTGCCGTTGGTAACAAAAGAGTGTGACGAGCTCGGGCGACTCCACCCACGCACGCCAGCGAGCGTCGTCCCAGCACAGCCGGTCGCTCCAACCCCAACTTCCGCCGACAGCCAGATACAGCTCGCGATTGAGCTGCCAATCCGGCCGCGCCGCACACCGCAGACGGAACTGCGGATCAGGGCGCTTTCGTACGCCGAGCGACTTGGGCGCCAACATTTCCAGGTGGCGCACCTCGACGGGCACGGCCGCCGCCTGCCCTGAACTAGGTGAGAGTGGATACATGAAACCAGACGTAATCATGCAGCCCAACACTCCGCCGTCGTACGCCCCTTCAAAAAAGAAACCGGCCGCCACATCGCCTCATCCGACAATGCGTTACCATCGGAAAAACGCCATCCGCCTTCGGTCTCAGCCAATCGTCCCGGCTCCTGCCTGCCCGCACTTGCCCATCGATGCGAGCTCCTCTACCCAAGTCACCGCCATGCCCCACCCCTCCCCCTGTCCGAGGCTGTGTGCAGCCCTCTGCGCCGCCGTACTGATCCTCGTCACCTCCGCCTGCCAAAAACAGGAGCCGCCTCCGCAAGTGGCCAAACAAGATCCCAACCTCCAAGCCGCACAGCAGGCCCTGCAAACAGCGTACCCCTGGCGCGAGTGGAGCTCCATCGGACTGCGCCAGCAGAACAATGGGGTGTTTGTCACCGCACATTACCGGACCCGCGAGCCCGAGTATCTTCCATGGGACAAGGCCACGCCCATTCCCGCAGGCTTCACCGCCGCGGAACTATTCAGCATGCGCCTTGTGCTCCTCCGGCAGGTGCGCCCCGCCAACGCCGAAGGTGTGCTGGCAGGCGAGTTGGTCCTGATGCATCGAGTTGGCTTTGCACGCCCCGAAATACCCGGGCCAAAAGATCGCCCACTCGTCGAGGGGCAACAACCAGGAAAGTCCGTCGCCGCATCCCTCGTCGCAGGCGATTTTGCCATCACCTCCGACCACGAGGCCGCCCTGCAAAAACTCGTCGCGGCAAAGACCGCGATCCAATCCATCCTAAAGTCGCCGGGCCGCAAACCCAGCCTCTGGACCGGGGACGTCCCCTTCCCAGAGCGCAGCGTCCGGCTCCGCTGTCATTTCAAACCGTACGGCCAGGGCTACACCTGCGAATTCGTGGAGCTGAAAAAGACCATCGAAGGACACACGTCCGCCGCCCAACTCCGACTGCGCACGCTCGACGAGCTCACCGCCATCGTGGGCAACAACACCGTCAACTGGTCCGACCCGCAGGAGGCACATCTCGCCATGCAGGCCATCCTGCTCGATCAGCCACTGTCCCCCACCATCGAGCCCCGGGCCGCCAGCTACCGCGCGAGTCTACTCTCCAACTTCACCATCCGCCCGATCGACGACTCGCACATCGAACTCTCGGCAAACGGTCTCCCGCCCACGATCGTGACGCGGCAACTTTGAGCCACCCGCGACGGCCGCAACCTTCACAGGCCCAGCCGCCGCTTCACCTCGTCGAGCGCGAGCCCGTCGATGCGCACCACCTTCTGGCGGGCTGTGTCGCCACGGACTAGCGACACCGCGCGGCGCGGCAGATCGAGTTCGTCGGCGAGAAACTCCGTGAGCGCCTCGTTGGCGCGGCCCTCCAGCGGCGGCGCGTGGATCTTCACCTTCACCGCATCGCCGAGCCAGCCGCAGACCTCGGTACGGGGCGCACCGGGGATGGCCTTGATCGCAAGTGTGCAACCAGCCGCAGGTGGAACTGGCGTCGGTTTAGCCACGACTGGCGACCTCCAGAGCCTCCGAGATCGCCGCAACGATCTCCTCCACCGGCTCGGTGCCGACGGAGAGTCGCATGAGATCGGGCGACAGCCCCGCCGCCGCCAGCTCCGCACGGCCCGCCTCGCTCGTGACGAGGTCGTAGTGCGCCAGCTGGATGAACGGGCAAAGCAACGTCGTCGTCATCCCGAAGCTCGGGCCTTTGGGCAGACGCACCGCATCGTAGAAACGCTCCATCGGCACGCGCAGCTCAAAGCTCAACATGCAGCCCGTGGCCGCCAGCGTGCATGCCACCTTCGCAAACGCCGCCGCCGTCGCCGGCTGTTTCGCCCAGTAAACACGCGCCACGGCGGGATGTTTTTCCAAAAACTCGACGATGCGCGGCACGCCCGCCTCGATGCGCGCCAGCACCTCGGGCATGCGCCCGATCTGCGAGGCCAGGCGCGACGCCTCACGCGGATAAAGCGGCTCCACACCGGCAGCCAGCGCGGCGCGCAACGCCGGAGCATCGGCCCCCGCGGGATTCACGACGGCGAGTCCAGCGATCACATCGCCCTCGCTCGCGGCGTACTTCGTGAGGCTGGCCACCACGATGTCGGCATGCGGCAGGAGGGCGACGCCCAGAGGCGAGGCCACCGAGGCGTCGAGAATCAGGCGCGCACCGTGCCGTCGCACCAGCTCCGCGAGCCAGGGCACGTCGGGCGTCTGGATGAGCGGGTTGGTCGGCACCTCGGTGAGCACACCGGCGATGCGCGCGCCCTGCTCGGCAAACAGCCGCTCCAGCGCCGCGCGGTCGTTGACGTTGACCACGGCGACGTGGTTGCCCGGGCCGGCGGTGAACTTTTTCAGGATCGCGATGGTGTCGAGGTACAGCCAGCCGAGCTGGACCCACACGGTGCGGCCGCGCGCGGCCTGTTGTGCCGCGACGGCGCGAAACGCCGAGTACACGGCGTTCATGCCATTGGCGGTGAGAAAAAAGTCCTCGTCGCGCGCATCGGGAAACGCGGGACGCAGACAGCGCCGGATCTCGGCGGCGGCATCGCCCTTCCACAGAGTTTCGGCCTCCACGGCCGGCAACACGCCCAGGCGCACCAGGCAATCCTCAGCGGCACGCGCCGAGAGGAAGCCGCCCGTGTGCTGGAGAAATGCCTTGGCCCTCACCGCGAGGTCCGAGAACTCCGGCGTCACCACGCCATGCAGGCCCTCCTCGGAAAAACGGACGGCCGCGGGCGAAGCCAAGTGGCGGAAAACCTCGTCGGCCAGCCGTGCCGAAGCCGCCAGCCATACGATCTGCCCCACGAGTTTCCAGCGCGCGCCGAGATGCACCGCGAGTTGGCGCACGTAGGGGTGCACGACAAATCGGGGATAGCCGGAGGCCAGATGGCGCACCGTCGCCGGATCCTTTTCCTCGTAGCCACGCACGTCGCGCATCGTCGGCAGACTGCACGAGACCGCATGACGCAGGTCGGGAATGGGCTGACCGAGCGGAATAGGCGTAAACGTCCCCATAAACGGCGCCAGCATCCGCACCGCTCTCCGCGGCGCAAGGCCAAGAATCGTCCACCTGTCACAAGACTGTGGCGCAGCACAAACACGCCCGGCATTTCACCGGGCGTGTTTTGGGGAGAAACCATCTCGTGGCGTGCCGCCGCCAGCCGCCGCTTTACGGTGCTTCGTAGATTTCCACCAGAGCGACGCCGGTCGTGCCGGCGGCGCCCTCGACCTGTGCCGTGTAGATGCCAGGCTCCAGCGTCACCAGCAGCGCCGCATCCTTCGAACCCGCCGTCAGCGCACCCATGCCGGCCGATTGAAACACCGCCGCCGTCTCTGGCGTGCCGTCCCAATCGTCGTTCTCGCCGACCAGCGCCCACGCGCCTGTCGTGGTGTTGAGCTTCCACAGCCGCAAGTACGGGTCCGACAGCGGGGTAGTGACGGCATTGGCCAGGCCGGGCCCCATCGCACGGAGGATCACCGGCCTCGGCACATCGCCCGCGATCACAAAACCGGTGATCAAGGAAGCTTCGTCCACTCCCACCTGGCTGCGCACCGACAGCGCCGACAGGCGCTTCGTCTTGTCAGACAGATCGGCGTCGTAGACCTCCGCCAGCGCCACGCCGCTCGTGCCCGTCGTACCGGTCACATGCGCCGTGTAGAGATTGCCGATCAGCGTCTCCACCAGCGCCGCGTCCTTCGAGGTCGTCGCGAGCGGGCCCGCGCCCGTCCTGGCAAACGCCTCGGCGAGCGCCGGCGTGCCGGCCCAGTCGTCATTGTGCGCCACTTCCGTGCCGTCGCTCGCAAACAGGCGCAACTGCGGATCGCGCAGATAGCCGCGCACCGGCACGGAGAGCCCGGGGCCCACGCCGCGCACCAGCGTGGGTTTGCCACCGCCCGCATACGCAAATCCGAGAATCAACGTCCGCTCGCCAGTACCCACAGGACCCCGCGCCGACAGCGCGGCGAACCGGCTCCAACGCACGGTCAGCGTCGCCGCCGTGGAGGCGATGGATGGCGACGCGGTATCGCTGATCACGCAGCGATACTGGTAACCGCCCATGTCTGCCGTCGTCGCGGAGACCGACAGCGTGTCTGTCGTCGCGCCCGAGTAGAGCACGCCGTCGATCACGTCCGCCCAGGTGATGCCGCCATCCGTCGAGACCTGCCATTGAAGCGACAGTGTGAAGGAGCTCCTGGCCGCGACCGCAAAGCGCGCCGCCTCTCCCGGCAGCACGGCTTGCGCGGATGGAGGCGTGGCGATTTCCGGCTGCGGCAGCACCGCAAGGCTCAACTGCACGTCACCCACCAATCCGCAGAAGCCATCGACCGCGATTTGATAGGTCGTGCCCGCTTCCGCCCAGAACGCCGTCCGACTGGTTCTGAGTCCCATGAGGCGGTCATCATCATTGCTCGCGACTAGCCGCAGGCTTTCGAGCGAGTCGCCCGTGTACACCGCCAGGCGCGTGTCAAACGAGCTGCCGGCCGTACTGATGGATACCGGCCCGCCGTGCGACGCCGTCCAGGACCACCACACCGAATCATGAGCGGCGAGGTCACAATGCGCAGGTTCGCCCTCCTCTTTCGTCGATGGGGTGTTGCTGCCGGTGGCAGAGGCCGGGAGCGCCGGAGCGATCGGTATCCGGTCGGCAAAGCGGTCGTTCGACTGGCAGGTGACCGCCGCGCGTGCGATTCCGGTGGAGCAGCCGCCATCCGAGAAGCGGGACCAGACTTTGTAGTAATAACGGGTGCCGCCGCTCAGCCCGACGTGCGAAACACCCTCCGCGTTGCCCACATAAAGCACAGTGCCTCCGCCCGCGAGGACGTCGCCCACCGCGTACGTGCCAGTCGGCGTGCCAAACGCGTCGCTGTCGCTCCACGCGACGAGGACCTCGTCGGCTGCGGCGCTCTTTACCCAGGCGAGATCGATGGCCGAGCGGCTCGCCACCTTGGTAAACAAAATGGCCGGTGCCGCCGGATCGGATGAGCCCACTTGGAAGGTCATCGTCGGGCCAGACGCGCTGAAACCATGAAAATTGGCACCGGAGTTCGACCCGTCCCACCATTGGGCGCCC
>MWDT01000088.1 GCA_002070825.1 Verrucomicrobia bacterium ADurb.Bin122 | reverse complement strand
GCCGGCCGCGCTGAGCGCGCCAAAAGGATTGTGCCCCATGTTGGGGCCTCCGTCGGTGGGGATTTTGGAGTGGGCAGCCATGGTTGCGGACCTCGTTTCAACCGAGCCTGGCCGGGGCCAGGCAATCTTGAAAACGGCAGCGGCGGAAATCCGGGCGGGCGGTTTAGCTCCCGTGCTCTTCCAGCCGCTTTTTCACCGCAGGCTTCGTCAGCCCAAGTCGGGCCGCCAGCCGGGCTGGGTCATCGCCCTCGGCACGCTTCGCCCGCTCGAACAGTTCATGTTCGACTTGGGGCAGGATCGGCGCCGTGCCCTTGGCGAGCTCTGCGTAAACCAAGTCGAGCGCTTGGGCCAAAGTCACCGGTGCCGCGCCGGCGCCGCCATCGTCGACGGCAGCCGCTAGCTGGGGCAACGCATCCGGCGCACATGCATGATCGCTGGCACCCGCCGCGGGCTGCGCGGCCACCGCCTCGCGGAGCTCCGTGGGCAGATCCTTCACGAGGATCGCGTCGCCCTGGGCGATGACCGCACTGCGGTAGATCACGTTTTCCAGCTCGCGGACGTTGCCCGGCCAGGTGTGCTGCATGAGCACGTTGAGCGCCGCCGGCGAGAGTTTGCCCACGCGGGCCTTTTTGCTCTTCACCAGATTCTGGAGACAGAAATCGAGGATCTGCGGGATGTCGTCGACGCGTTCGCGCAGCGGCGGCATTTTGATGCGCACGACGTTGAGCCGGTAGTAGAGGTCTTCGCGGAAGGTTTTGGCCTTCACCATGGCCTCAAGGTCCTTGTTGGTCGCGGCGATGATGCGCGCATCGACGCGGATCGTCTCCGTGCCGCCCACGCGCTGGATCTCACCCTGCTGGAGCACGCGCAGGATTTTGGTCTGCGTGGCCAGTGCCATGTCGCCGATCTCGTCGAGGAAGATCGTGCCGCCGTCGCACAGCTCGAATTTGCCGATGCGTTGCCCGGTCGCTCCGGTGAACGAGCCCTTTTCGTGCCCGAATAGCTCGCTCTCGATCAGATTGTCCGGGATGGCCGCGCAGTTGACGGCGATAAACGGCTTGGTCGAGCGGTGGCTGTGTTTCCAGATCGAGCGCGCGACGAGTTCCTTACCCGTGCCGCTTTCACCGGTGATCATCACGGTGACATCACTGGCGGTGACCTGACCGATGGTTTTGAAAACGTCCTGCATCACAGGCGAGGCGCCCACGATGCCTTCCTTGTAGTCGTCGGTATTGAGCGCCGGCTTATAGTCACTCACCGAGCGCATGTCGGCCTGCGCTTTCAGCGCACTCTCGGTGATCGCGAGCACCTTCTCGGCCGTAAACGGCTTCATGATGTAGTCGAAGGCGCCGTATTTCATCGCCTCGATCGCCGTCTGTGCCGTGCCGAATGCCGTCATCAACACCACGATCTGCTTCGGGCTCGCCGAGCGGATGTGTTGCAACGCCTCGATGCCGCTCATCCCGCCCATGCGGATATCCATGAACACCACCGCCGGCGCCGGGCCGGCCTTGATCCGGGCCACGCCCGCCTCGCCGCTCCCGGCCTCTTCGACGACATACCCGCGGGAGCCTAGGACGCGGGACAGCGAATAGCGAATCTCCGCATCGTCATCGATGATCAGAATGGTGGAAATAGTCGGTTCGGACATGGACAAAACCTTTCCCTATGCACGTCGCGTGCCAGCCACACGGCCGTTTCAGCAAATCACACGCACCCGCCGGCCGGGTCAACGCCCATGTCCGCCCACAATGTCGTTTCCCGGTTTGCCCCATGGCACACTTCCAGCTGAACTCGACGCCCGCCTTCCATGAACGGACGCCTCCAAAAGCACGCCCTCGACCGGCTTAATTTTCCGCCCGACACCCCGGCCGGTGCACGCGTCGCCGCCTGTAAGACCTTTCTGCGCCTGGAAGGCGCGATGATCCGCATGCGCCACGATGCCGGCGCCTCCGGACTGGAAATCGCCCGCAAACGCTCCGGCATGATCGATGTGATGCTCCGGCACCTGTTCGACTATGCGATCGACAGCTACGTCCGTCCCCACGGCCCCGCCCCGGCCAGCGTCGCCCTGGTCGCCCTGGGCGGCTACGGTCGCGCCGAGCTCTGCCCCCTCAGCGACATCGACCTCATGTTTCTCTACGAGCCCTCCGCGAGCACGGAGGCCGTGAAACCCTTCCTCGAACACCTCGCCAACGAAACCCTCTACATTCTCTGGGACTGCGGCCTCAAAGTCGGTCACTCCACACGCACCATCCCCGTCATCTTCGCCGAGGCCCGCCGCGATAACCAGACCAAGACCGCCCTCCTCGAATCCCGCCTCCTCGCCGGCGACGCCGCCCTGTACGAAGAGTTTCACAGCGCCTACGCCCACTTCGCCACCAACGAAGGCACCACCGAGTACATCGCCGCCCGACTCCTCGACCAAAGCACCCGCCGCGCAAAATACGGCGACACCCCCTTCATCCAGGAACCCGACATCAAGAACGGCGTCGGCGGTCTCCGCGATTACCAAAACACCCTCTGGATGGCGCGCGTCCGCCTGGGCATCGGCAACCTCGACGAACTCGTCGCCCAAAACTATCTGCGCCGGGGCGACGCCCAAAGCATCCAGCGCGCCTACGACTTCCTCCTGCGCACCCGCCACGAGCTCCACTATATGAGCAAACGGCCGACCGATCTCCTCGATCTGGCCACCCAACCCCAACTCGCGCTCAACCTCGGTTACAACTGCCGCGACCTGCTCACCCGCGTCGAGCAGTTCATGCGTGACTACTACCACGCAGCACAGGCCATCTACCGAATATCCAACCTCATCGAACGCCGCCTCGCACTCCGCATCGAGGAGGAAAGCTCGCGACTATCCCTCCGCAAAGCCCTCCGTTTCGCCCGCCAGCTCCGCCCAAAACGCATCGACGGCTTTCTCCTGCGCGACCGCGAGCTCAGCGCGGAAAATCCCGACGTCTTTCGCGCCGATCCCGTCCGCCTCATCCGCATCTTCCGTCACAGCCAGCAACTCGAGGCCACCCTCGAACTCTCCCTTCAGGAACTCATCCGAGAAAATCTCCCGCGCCTCACCAAAAAAGTCGTCCAGTCCCCCGACGCCAACATCAGCTTCCGCGCCATCATGAGCGCCGCCGGCGCCGTCGCCCCCACGCTCACCCTCATGCACGAGCTCGGCGTCCTCACCCGGTTCCTCCCCGAGTTCGACGGCCTCAGCTGCCTCGTCCAACACGAGTTCTACCACCGCTACACGGCAGACGTCCACACCCTCAACGCCATCCGCCAGCTCGACATCATCTTCACCGAAGCCGAGCCCATCGCGCTCAAATACCGCGCCGTCCTCCATGAAATGGACGAGCCCGAGCTCATCTACCTCACCCTCCTCCTTCACGACATGGGCAAGTCCGAAGGTATCTCCGGACACGCCGAGAGCGGCGTCCGCCTCGCCCTCCCCATCCTCGCCCGCTGGCAGGTCGGCCCCGAAAGCCGCGAAATCGTCACCCACACCATCAGAAACCACCTCGTGATGGCACGATTCTGGCAGACTCGCGATGTCGATGATCCCAAGACCGCCGCTGCCTTTGCCGAAGTCGTCGGCGACCCCGAGCACCTCCGCCATCTCTATGTCCACACCTTCTGCGACGCCCGAGGCACCGCCGCCTCGCTCTGGAACGATTACAAGGACATGCTCCATTATAATCTTTATCGCGCCACTCTGGAACGTCTCCACTTGGGCGAAGCCATTCACGCCAGTCACCGAGCCAAACGCGCCATGATGCAACAAGACCTCATCTCCCAAAAAATCCCCGGTATCAGCGCCGACGAAATCACCGCCCACTTCAGCGCCCTCCCCGAGCGCTATTTCATCCACACCGACGCCGAGGAAATCGCCCTCCACATCCAGATGGTCAACCGCCTGCTCAAGACCATCACCGCCACCCCAGGCGGAGGCTCCCTAAGCCCCATCATCGAGTGGAAAGACGACATCAACCGCTCCCTCACCGTCGTCAACGTCGTCACCTGGGACCGCGCCGGCCTCTTCTATAAACTCGCCGGAGCCTTCAGCGTCGCCGGCCTGTCCATTCTCAGCGCCAAGATCATCTGCCGCACCGACCACATCGCCATCGACTCCTTCTACGTCGTCGAGCCCGGCCGCGGCGTCGTCCAAAGCGCCACGGCACAAGACACGTTTGCAAAAACCATCGAAGCCGCCCTCGTCAGCAACCGCGACCTCTACCCCGAAATCGTCGCCCAAGCCAACAAGTACGCCAAGCGCTACCGCGTCCCGGTCAACAACGACCCCCTCCACAAAACATTCCCCCCCTCCGTCGACGTCTACCACGAACTCTCGATGCAACGCACCATCGTCGAGATCCAAGCACGCGACGAGATCGGCCTGCTCTACCGGCTCGCAAAAATCATCTACGACCAAGGCTTCGACATCACCTTCGCGCGCATCGGCACCGAGCGCGGCATCGCCATCGACTCCTTCTATATCGAAAGCGCCAACAAGGAACCCGTCGCCGACTCCACCCGGCTCGAAACCCTCCGGGCCGCCCTCCTCGCGACCATCGCCACGCCCCCCTCGCCCGCTCCCGCGCACTAAAACGCCCCGCACGTGCCCAATCGCCCCCACCACCCGCAGCCAGCCCCCGATGGCGCCGACCCACGCGCCATCCACACCCTCTACCGCATCAGCACCCTCATCGGAAAAACCGAAGACCCCAAAGTCGCCCTCCGCCACATCCTCGAAGACCTCGTCTCCACCTTCCACGCCGCCAGCGGCTCGGTCGCCCTCCTCAACCCCGACACCGGCCGTCTCGAAGTCGAAGTCCAGCACGGCCTCCCTCTGGACGCCTCCGACGACCTGCCCCTCCGCCTCGGCCAGGGCATCACCGGCTGGGTCGCCTTCCACGGCAAACCCCTCCTCATTCCCGACGTCGCCGCCGACTCCCGCTACGTCCGCATCCGTCCAGAAGTCCGCTGCGAGATGGCCGTCCCCATGCTCGAGACCTTGCAGGTCATCGAGGAGGCCAGCCAAGTCATCGGCGTCATCAACCTCGACAGCGACGTACTCGGCGCCTTCACCTCCGCCGACCTACGACTCTTGGAGCAACTCGCCGCCGAAGTCACCGCCGTCATGCAACGGCTCTGGGAAATCCAACACCTCCGTGGCAAGGCACGCCAACTCGAAGGCCTCATCGGCAACGGCCTCTCCCTCGTCGCTCAACTCGACGAACACGACCTCGCCGAGAAAATCGTCCGCGACAGCCGCCACGTCATGCAAACCCGCGCGTGCGCACTCTACCTGCACGACAGCACCCGCGGCACCGCTCGCCTCGCCGCCTTCGCCGATACCGACGCACACGCCACCACACGCACGCTCCAAAACGCCGCCGAGTTCAACGTGGACGACGGTGTGATCGCCGCCGCCATCCACACCCGGAAGGCCATCGAGTTCGCCAACATTCGCTCCCCAGAATTCCGCGAACTCCCCGACATCCCCGCCGACGACCGCCTCTACTCCGCCCTCGTCGTCCCCCTCGTCCGCGAAGACGAAACCATCGGTGCCTTCGCCCTCTTCACCGACCGCCCCCACCGCTTCAGCAACGACGAAAAACGCCTCGCCGCCGCCCTCGCCGCCCTCGGCCTCGTCGCCCTCCAAAACGCACGTCTCTACGCCCGCGTCTTCCAAAGCGAGGAGTCCCTCCGCAAAAGCGAACAACTCACCACCCTCGGACTCCTCGCCGCCGAAATCGCCCACGAAATCCGAAACCCACTCACCGTCATCAAACTCCTCTTCGGATCCCTCAGCCTCGAATTCCCGGAAGGCGACCTCCGCCGCACCGACACCCGCGTCATCGGAGAAAAGCTCGACCAGCTCGAAGCCATCGTCTCCCGCGTCCTCAACTTCGCCAAAGCCCCCGCAAGCGTCCACTCCCAGTGGAACGCCTCCGACATCATCGCCGACACCATCGTCCTCATCCGGCTCAAGCTCGCGCAGAGCAAAATCCAGCTCCACTTCGCCCCGCCTCCGGCCCCCCTCACCGTCGAAGCCCACAAGGGCCAGATCCAGCAGGTCCTCCTCAACCTGCTACTCAACGCGACCCAAGCCATGCCCACCGGGGGCCGCATTGACATCGACGCACGCGGCACCACCCGCGACGGCGCCAGCCTCCTCCTCATCGACGTCACCGATACCGGCCCCGGCATCCCAGAAACCCTCCGCGAAAAAATCTTCGAAAGCTTTCTCTCCGGGCGAGCCGACGGCACCGGCCTCGGCTTGGGCATCGCCAAACGCATCATGCGAAGCCACCACGGCGACATCGAGCTCGTCTCCACCAGCCCCGCCGGCACCACCATGCGCATCACCCTCCCGCTGCTCGCACAGACCTGAACACCCCTCAAGTTCAGCCCCCACGCAGCCCTCCCTTAAGCAAAATTCGCGCGGCCTCCGCCAAGCCCCGCGCAGCACTTGCAGGCGGACTGTGCGAGAGTTTTACCACTTGTCCATTTTGCGAACATGAGCCTGTCATTCCCGACCCTGTCCGCGGCCGAGGCGGCCGCACTGATCCAACACTCCGATACCATTGGTTTCGGTGGTTTTACCGCAGCCGGCGCCTGTAAGGAGATCCCCATCGCCCTCGCCGCACGCGCCAACGCCGAACACGCCGCTGGCCGCCCCTTCCGCCTCGGTATCCTCACCGGAGCCTCCACAGGCAAATCCCTCGACGGCGCCCTCGCCGAGGCCAACGCCATCGAATGGCGCACCCCGTACCAGTCCGACCCATCCCTGCGCAAAGCCATCAACGAAGGCCGCGCCCGCTTCTTCGACCTCCACCTCTCCAGCGTCCAGGGCACCGTCCGCTCCGGCGTGCTCGGCAAGGTCAACTGGGCCATCGTCGAGGCCTGCGACGTCTCCCCCAACGGCGAGATCACCCTCACCACCTCCGTCGGCGCCTCCAACACCTACCTCCGCCTCGCGGATAAGGTGCTCATCGAGCTCAACGCCTATCACCCCAAAGCCCTCGCCGGCTTCCACGACCTCTACGAACCGCAGGACGCCCCCAACCGCCGCGAGATCCCCGTTTACAAACCCAACGACCGCGTCGGCACCACCACCGTCAAAGTCGATCCCAAGAAGATCGCCGGCATCGTCCTCACGAACCGCCCCGACGAAATCGGCGGCTTCGACGAAGCCGACCCCGTCACCACCAAGATCGGCGAAAACGTCGCCAACTTCCTCGCCGGCGAGATTCGCTCCGGCCGCCTGCCCGCCAGCTTCCTCCCGCTGCAATCCGGCGTGGGTAACATCGCCAACGCCGTCATCGGCGCCCTCGGCTCCAACCCCGGCATCCCGCCCTTCATGATGTACACGGAGGTCATCCAGGATTCCGTCATCGACCTCGTCCAGAGCGGCAAGTGCACCTTCGCCTCCGGCTGCTCGCTGACCGTCAGCAAGGACAAGCTCGCCGAGATGTACAAGAACCTCGAGTTCTTCCGCCCCCGCATGGTCCTGCGCCCGCAGGAAATCAGCAACAGCCCCGAGCTCGTCCGCCGCCTCGGCCTCATCACGATCAACACCGCCATCGAGGTCGACCTCTTCGGCAACGTGAACAGCACGCACATCATGGGCGACAACCTCATGAACGGCATCGGCGGTTCCGGCGACTTCACCCGCAACGCCCAGATCTCCATCTACACCTGCCCGTCCGCGGCCAAGAAGGGCGCCATCAGCACGATCGTCCCGCTCGTCTCCCACATGGACCATACGGAGCACTCGGTGCAAATCGTTGTCACCGAGCACGGCGTCGCCGACCTCCGCGGCAAGGCCCCCCTCGACCGCGCCCAGCACATCATCGAGCAGTGCGTGCATCCCGAGTACCGAGACCTCCTGCGCGGCTACCTCGCCCTCTCCAAGAAGGGCCACGTCCCGCAGACCCTGCAAAACGCGTTCAAGATGCACCTCGCCTTCCTCGAACAAGGCGACATGCGCAAGGTCCAGTGGCAGGCCTGAGCCCACTCTAGACAGTCCGTCCTCCTTCGCGGCGCCCCCCTCGGGCGCCGCTTTTTTGTGCCCGCACCCGCTGCCATCCCCCTTCCTACCTCTAATAGTTTCCCTGATTTTGACTCTTTTTCCAGATATGGCCGATAGTGAGAGACTACGCATATCACTATGGGCCACAAAACACACTCCCCAGCCA
>MWDT01000087.1 GCA_002070825.1 Verrucomicrobia bacterium ADurb.Bin122 | reverse complement strand
CTCAAGGCCCGCCGCCACTGAGACCGCGCCAACCGCGTTTTTCGAAGCCCGGGTTCTCGCCCGGGCTTTTTTGCGCCCATACGATAGGGCACCGGGAGCTTGTTGTGGATTGGCACTCTGGCGATATGCGAAAAAGCATTTGCGCGATTTTCGCGAGGCTCCGACACTCCGCCCGTTTGCCGGCCAGACCTCCGGCTACTCCATTTTCTCAACCCATCACCGTCACCTTTTTCATCCACTAACCTAAACCATCATTTCGCGTAGCTTCGGCTGCTGTCCTTCTCGAAACCTAGGAAATTTCAGAACGTAAGACGGCGCTCGACGCATCGCCCCCGACTGGGGGCGTGCCGAAAGCGCTCTTACGTGGGCTCTCCTAGGTGCCTGAGAAGGGGCGTGTGTAGACACGCTCCTTTCGCGTTTTTAGGCGCAGGCACCTCGGTAGAGGACCCACGGAAGAGCAAAGCCATCCCGCACAGGGCTGAACGACGCGCGAACGTTCACGCCCGTGGCTTTACACCCCGATTTTCCCGCGTCGCCATACGCGCCGCTTGTGCCTGCCCAGCGTTGGTTTCCCGCCGCCGAAGAGCTGCGCGATACCGCCTACGAAAAGCTTCTGCCCCCGCTCGTCGCCCAGGTGCGCGAGGAAGTCTTCGCGTGGCGCAATGGTGGCTACCCCGGCGCTTCGCCCACCTCGCTTGCATTGCTTCACCACTGGTTTGAGACGGACCATCTGATCGAGAATGCCGATCACACGCGCTCGCCGTTCCGCTACTATTTTGCCCAGCGCGAGGCCGTTGAGACGGTTATCTGGCTCTATGAAGTCCGCCGCGCTCGCGACAAGTACGACCTGATTCGTTTCGACGCCTCTGGTCGTGTGTCGACCGGCATGTTCGCCGAGGACTGGCCGCGCTACGTACTCAAACTCGCGACCGGTGCCGGCAAGACCAAGGTCCTCTCGCTCCTCATCGCGTGGAGCTTCTTCCACCGGCTCTACGAGTCCGACTCCTCGCTGGCGCGCAACTTCCTCCTCATCGCGCCCAACATCATCGTTCTCGACCGCCTTCGTGCCGATTTCGATGGGCTCAAGATCTTCTTCACCGATCCCGTCCTCCCGCCCAACGGCCATGAGGGACGCAACTGGCGCGACGACTTCCAGCTCACGCTCCACATTCAGGACGAAGTCCGCCTCGTTCGCGAGACGGGCAATCTGTTCCTCACGAACATCCATCGCGTCTTCCTAGGCGAAGTCCGCGACCCGTCGCTGGAAGACGAGGATTTGCGCGACTACTTTCTCGCCGACGCTTTCGGCGAAAAGCCGGTTGGCAAGACCACCGACAGTAAGACCGATCTCGGCGAGATCGTCCGCGAGATCGGGGAACTCGCCGTCTTCAACGACGAGGCGCACCACATCCACGACGAGCGCATGGCGTGGTTCAAGTCCATCCAGGACATCCACCATAAGCTGCTGCAGAAGGATCGCCGGCTCGCGCTTCAGATTGATGTGACCGCCACACCGCGCCACGACAACGGCGCGATCTTCGTCCAGACCGTTTCCGATTATCCGCTCGTCGAAGCGATCCACCAGAACGTCGTCAAGCATCCGGTCCTGCCCGACGCCGCCAGCCGGGCCAAACTCACCGACCGCAAGAGCGCAATCTTCACCGAGAAGTACGACGACTACCTCCGCCTCGGCGTCGAGGAGTGGAAGAAGAGCGCTGCGGAGCATCAAGCGCGCGGGAAGAAAGCGGTGCTCTTCGTCATGGTCGACGACACCCGCAACTGCGACGAGGTCGGCGAGTACCTCCAGAAAATCTGCCCCGAGCTACAGGATGCCGTGCTCGTCATTCATACGAAGAACAACGGCGAGATTTCCGAGGCCGCCTCCGGCAAGAACAAGGAGGAGCTCGAAAAGCTCCGCAAAGAGGCGAACGGGATCGACACCCTCAAGTCGCCCCACAAGGCAATCGTTTCCGTCCTCATGCTCAAAGAGGGCTGGGACGTCCGCAACGTCACCGTCATCTGCGGTCTCCGCGCCTACGCGTCGAAGAGCGACATTCTCCCCGAGCAGACACTCGGCCGCGGTTTGCGCCGGATGTACTTCGGCAACGATCGCGCCCGCGAAACGGTGTCCGTCATGGGCACGCCAGCGTTCATGGACTTCGTCGAGTCGATCCAGAGTGAGGGTGTCAGCTTCGAGCACGTGCCGATGGGCAAGGGTACCGAGCGCCATGAGTCGCTGGTCGTCGAGGTCGATGCCGAGAACGAGGCGAAGGATGTCGACGCCCTCGACATTCCGTTGCCGCGGCTGTCCCGGCGTTACCAGCGCGAGTTCAAGAATCTTGCCGCCCTCGATCCTACGGCGTTCGGAAACAAAACCCTTCCGCTGAAGCCATTCACGCCGGAGGAGACTCGCGAGATCGTCTTCAAGACGATGCTCGATGCCGAGGTACATCACACCATCTCGCTCGATGGCACGGGTGTCGCCGACTACCGCTCCGTCGTCGCGTTCTTCGCCCGGCAGTTGCTGAAGGACCTCCGGCTCGTTGGCGGCTACGAGGTGCTCTACCCGAAGGTTCGCGACTTCATGCGCGACCATCTTTTCACCGCGCCCGTCGCCGCCCCGGGAACGCCGAGCTCCGGCTCGGCCTGTCGCGTTGATCTCGAAGACCCGGTCGTGCTCCGCAATCTCTCGGAGCCTGACGCTGGCAAGATTCTCTACGACGCGTTCAAGGCCGCCATCAATGCGCTCACCATCCAAGAGACGGGCACCACGCACATCGAGGATCGCATCCGGCTGAAGGACACGCGGCCCTTCCGCACCGACTACCGCCAGCACGTCGTCGCGAAGAAGAGCGTGTTCAACAAGATCGTCGGCGAGCCGCACTCGGGAAACTTCGAGCTGCGTTTTGCCAACTTCCTCGAAGCCGCGTCCGACGTGGCTGCGTTCGCCAAGAACTACTTGGCGGTTGGCTTCAAGCTCGACTACGTGCGCGCCGGCGGCGACCTCGCCAACTACTACCCCGACTTCATCGTCCGCACCGCCGACGGCGCCGTCTGGCTGGTGGAGACGAAGGGCCGCGAGGAGATCGACCTCCCGCAGAAGATGGCGCGCCTGAAACAGTGGTGCGCCGCCGCTACCGCTGCGGAGTCCGCCGAAGGCGGCATCCCCGGTCGTCGCTATGGCTTCGTTTACGTGGACCAACCCGGCTTCGAAGCCCACCGCCCGACGACCTTCGCGGCCCTCGTCGCCAGCTTCACCGAATACCAATCCTGACCATGGCACGCCCAACCGACTCCGACCGCTACGAACTCTCCGATGCGGAGAAACGCGACCTCATCAAGCTCATCGAGCAGGGCAAGCCGCTGCCGGAGAAGTACCGATTTCTGCTCTTTGCCGACAAACGCGAGGTCGAGCTCGTCTGGAACGGCAAGACCCGCGAGGTCTGCACCGCCATCCTTCCGTTTCAGACGCTCGAACACATCGACGAACCGCGAAAGGAGAAGGCGGCCAACGAGGAACTCGCCCTCGACAGCGGCGGCCGGCAGGTGAAGGGCTGGACCAACAAACTGATCTGGGGCGACAA
This sequence comes from Verrucomicrobia bacterium ADurb.Bin122, assembly GCA_002070825.1. Taxonomy (GTDB): domain Bacteria; phylum Verrucomicrobiota; class Verrucomicrobiia; order Opitutales; family Opitutaceae; genus MWDT01. Next base: position 4,639 of record MWDT01000087.1, on the reverse strand, counting down.
CAAGCTCATCCTCTCCTCGCTCAAGTCCGGCGCACTCCGACGCCAGATTGAGGACGCCGGCGGGCTCAAGCTCATCTACATCGACCCGCCCTTCGACGTCGGTGCCGACTTCTCGATGGACATCGAGATCGGCGGCGAGACCTTCCACAAGGAGCCGAACCTCCTCGAACAGATCGCCTACCGCGACACGTGGGGCCGCGGCGCCGACTCGTTCATAGCGATGATCTACGAGCGGCTGATCCTCATGCGGGACCTCATGCACCGTGAAGCCAGTATATTCGTACACTGTGATTGGCGGGTGACCGGTCTCATCCGCTTGGCGATGGACGAGGTCTTCGGGAAAGATAACATCCGCAACGAGATCATATGGGCGTTTACTGGACCAGGCTCGCCGGGGATGCAGCAGTTCAACCGGAAGCACAATACGATCTACTGGTTTAGTCGTTCGAAGGATAAGTGGTTGTTCAATGAGAAGGTCATCCGTGTGGAGCACTCAGAAAAGACGACAGGAAATTTCAAAGGAGGGCTCGAAGGCTCCGGATTTCGCAGTGACACATATGCTTTGCCCGAGGGGAAGATCCCGGAGTCGTGGTGGGGAATGGCGATAGCTCAACGATTCCCTGTGGATGGAGTTAAGCGTGTGGGCTACCCGACTGAGAAGCCGTGGGCACTTCTCGAGCGAATCATCAAGACGAGCAGTTGTGAGGGAGACCTTGTTGCCGACTTTTTCTGTGGCGGTGGAATCACTGCGGCGGTCTCTGAAATGCTCGGCCGCAAATGGATCGCCACCGACCTTGGAAAGTTCGGCATCCACACCACGCGCAAGCGGCTCATTCAGGTACAGCGCGAGCTCAAGGCCGCCGGCAAACCATTCCGCGCCTTCGAGGTGCTCAACCTCGGCCGTTACGAGCGACAGGCCTACCTCAACATCTCCGGCAACCTTTCAGCAAAGAAGAAGGCCGATGCGCTCGCCCGGAAGGAACGCGAATTTCGTGAGCTGATCCTGAAGGCCTACCGCGCGGAGCCGTTGCCCGACGCCGGCTTCTTCCACGGCAAGAATGGCGGCCGCCTCGTGGTCGTTGGCCCGATCAACCTGCCCGTCGGTCGCCTCTTTGTGGAGGAAGTCATCACCGAGTGTCGCAAGCGCGGTGCCTCGCGTGTCGATGTGCTGGCGTTCGAGTTCGAGATGGGCCTGTTTCCCGCCGTGCTCGAAGAGGCGAAGCACAAGGGCATCGATCTCGCGCCGAAAACCATCCCGCCGGAAGTCTTCGACAAGCGCGCGGTCGAGAAAGGCCAGGTACGTTTTCACGATGTTGCCTACATCGAGGTCACGCCGCGCCTCGACAAGAAGAACAAGCTCGCGCTCGCCGTGGAGCTGTCGGACTTCTCGGTCTACTACTCGCAGGGCATCGCCGACGCCATCGCGGCCGAGTTGAAGGAGGGCAAGAGCGAGGTCGTCTGCGAACAAGGAAAGCTCTTCAAGCTCAGCAAGGACAAGCAGGGCATCGTCACCAAAGACATGCTCACCAAGAAGTGGACCGACTGGGTCGACTACTGGGCGGTAGACTTCGACTACGAGAGCCGCAAGGAAATCATCAAGGTCGAGCGCGGCACCGGTATCGGTGGTGCGAAAGGCGGTCTCGACCTCGTTGCTGAGGAATTCGAGGAGCGCTGGACCGGTTCCTACATCTTCGAGAACGAGTGGCAGAGCTTCCGCACCCGCCAAGACCGCGAACTCGAGCTCACGACCGCGACCCACATCTATCCGAAACCCGGCCGCTACGTCGTCGCCGTGAAGGTCATCGACATCTTCGGCAACGACACCATGGCGCTGATCCCGGTGTCCGTAGGATAATCGCCTAGGCATCCCCTGCACCACGCGCGGCTGGACGTCGGATACGAGGCCGATGGCGGCGCGCCCGCACTCGGGGTGGCTTTGGTTGGGCGGCGTGGTGGAACAGCTTGCGCATTTATCCGGGCTTCCGCATCTTGCCGGGCCATGTTCCTAGCGTACTACGACGAAAGCGGGGACGATGGATACCCGGCGACCAGCACGGATTTATTCGTGCTCGCCTGCATTTATATGCGGCACGACCGATGGCGGGCGAATTTCGAGAGGGTACAGGATTTGCGGCGAACGTTGGCCAAGTCGCACGGCTTTCGGTTCGACTGGGAATTGCACACGCGCGAGCTCCTGCTCGACAAGGATCCCTATCGCTCCATGCGTTTTCAGCCAAGCCAGCGTATGGAGCTGGTGACAGCGTTCTGCCGAGTGCTCGCAACACTTGAGGCGAGGGTGATCACTGTGGTCATCAATAAGCGGAATATTGTGAAGCCGGATTACAACGTCCTGGACACGGCGCTCACCTATTCGGTGCAGCGGGTGCACAACGACCTGCAGGCCGACAGCGGACATTTTCTCGTCATCACCGATGAAGGCCGTGTGGCGAAAATGCGTTCGACGGTTCGGCGACTGCAAAAAATCAATTATGTACCGGCGTCTGGTGGTGGAGAGAGCTATCGGCAAGATCTGAAAAATCTCATAGAGGATCCTCTGCCGAAAAATTCGCAGGATTCATACTTCATCCAACTCGCCGATATGGTCGCGGCCATCGTAAGCCTATGGTGCGTTTCTTGGCAGAAAGTTGGCGCGATACCGAACCGAATGAACTATCTGCCGCTCGAGCAACCACGGCTCTGGTTGGATATGCTCAAGCCGGTGCTGAATCTGCAGGCCTCACCCAGAAATCCCTATGGCGTTGTCTGCTACCCCAAGCAGGCTGTTACCCCATAAAACAAACGGCCGTCTTTGAAAGACGGCCGCTTGAAACACCACCTACGACGCATACGCGAGTTCAGTGGTTCGCCGGAACGGTCGCCCTTATCTCGCCTGCGGTCAAGCGGCTTTCCGGGGTTCCCCGGAGGGGGCAAGGGCATCTGGTCCGGCATCGGATGCACGGGGGCGAGGCGCTTTGGCGTGCCTCAGACCTCGACGAAGTACACGACGGGGTTTTCGCCGTAGTGGCGGGCGCACTTGGGGCAGTAGGTGTAGTACATCAGGTGCCGCTTGACGGTCTGGCCCTGCGAGGCGGCCCAGGCTTCCATCTCGCGGCCCCAGTTGGCGGTTTCGCGGTACGAGCCTTTGAAGACTTTGCTCAGAAACGTGCCGCTGAGGGTGACGTTGTCCGCGCCGGGTACGGGGTGGGGCACCTCGATGTAGATATCCATGTTCCACCGCGAGGTGTGGTCGGAGAGCACGAGGGGCGGCGCGGGCGTGAAGGCTTTGCCGCGCTCCAAGTGTGCGCCGCAGCGTCGCATCGCACGGCCGAAGGTCAGCGGGATGTAGCAGAAGCAGCCGACGCGGTCTTTGATGAACGGCTTGTCGGTCCAGTGGTGCTCGCGGTCCTGCCACGGCGTGGGATCGAATTTCGGGCAGCAACCGGTTTCGGAGGGATAAGGCGTGTCCATGGGGCGTGTGGGTAAAACTCAGCGGGTCGCGGGAGCTGTGTCCGCCGGAGACGGGCGGGCTGGCGGGTCGCGCGGTGTGGGTAGGACGCAGACTGGAAATCTGCGTTACGCAGCGCAAGCCGGAGGGCGGAGCGTTGCTGCGGCTGCGAGGGCTTGGCGTAGCGCAGACTTCTAGTCTGCTCCGAAGAGAAGGCCGGACGCGGATGGTTCGCTGGGCGCGTTGATTTGCAGAAAAGCAGGCTGGAAGCCTGCGCTACGTCGGACAGGCGGCGCTGCTCCACGGCCAGTCGGACGGGTGCTCGCAGAGGCGGGCTTTCACCGGGTTTTGGTGGATGTACTGCGCGATGCGTTCGTGCTCTGCCGCATCCCGCACCCAGTGGTCGTAGGCTTCGGGTTGCCAAAATCGGTCCAGCGTCAGTCCGAGCAGGGGCTTGGTGCGTAGTGCGGAGAATTGCTTCCAGCTTTTCACGATGTCGCCGAGTGCATGGCGGCCGAGCGGGGTGAGCAGGGCATGGACATGATTGGGCATCACCACCCAGGCGTGCAGCGTGTAGCGTTGCGTGTGGAAATGCTGGAGAGAATCGGCCACCAGGCGTGCAACGTTTGGATGGCGGAGGTGGCAATCGCCCGTGCCACGGTCAAGGAGGGCTTCGATCTCCCGGTGCTGTTCGTCGCGAAGTGCGGCGAGACGTTCGCTGGACTGTGAGCCGGTGTGGGCGGCGAGCTGGTCGCGCTGTTCCGCGAAGCGTGCGAGCACGGCTTGGGGCAGGGAATCGGCGAGCCGGAAGGTAACAAAGTAAGTGGCGCCGGCGATTTTTACATGGGGCAAGTAGCCGCGTGAATGAATGCCTTCGCGGTAGGGCTGGTCCGGCGTGGGCATGGGGGTCGTGTCTGAACTCAGGTGGCGTCTGGCTGGCCGGCGTGCGTTGCGGGTAGGAAGCAGACTGGAAGTCTGCGCTACGGGCGCAAGCCGGTGTCGGGGGCCGTCGTTCGGGGTGGGCTTGGTGTAGCGCAGACTTCTAGTCTGCTTCAGACGAGCAGGCTGGAAGCCTGCGCTACGTCGGGCAGGCGATACTCCTTCGCCGTCCGCCCGGCTTACGCGGCGGCGGCCTGGGGCTTGGCGGCGCGGGAGCCGAAGAGCTCTTTGATGGCGCCCCAGGCTTTGCGGAGG
>MWDT01000086.1 GCA_002070825.1 Verrucomicrobia bacterium ADurb.Bin122 | reverse complement strand
GGATCGCCTGTAGGGCCCGACCTTGGTCGTGGCCGAGCGGCGCTTGCGGCGCGAGCGACCGCTGCCCCCCCCGTCTTAACCTCGGCGCCATCCAACCGATTCGGTCTGGCTACAGTCTCCCCGGTAAAATTTGCGATTATTTTCAGTCTAGTGGTGGTGGCTGTCCTCAGTGCTTGGTACTTTGGCATTGCTCAACCGGAGCAGCGGCGACTGGCCGAGCAACAACGCCAAGAGGAGGGACGGCTCGCGGAGGTTGCCCGGCTGGAGAATGCACGGCGAGAGGCGGAGCAGGCGCGGCGTACTGGTGTTGTGCCCGCCAGCTTACGTCGGGATACGACGACCACTACTGACGGCCGCTCGATCACGATTTCCGACCTAAACTTGGAGCTGGTGCCGATCTCGGCGGGGCGTTTTGCGATGGGCTCGACCAACGGTGAATCGGACGAGCAGCCGGTGACGCAGGTGGAGATCACGCGGGCGTTTTGGTTGGGGAAGACGGAAGTGACGCAATCGCAGTGGGAGGCGGTGATGGGGAGCAATCCATCGAGCTTCAAAGGGTCGGATCGACCGGTGGAGTGTGTGAGCTACGATGATGCGCTGGAGTTTTGCCGGAAGCTGACGGCGCGGGAGCGCGCTGCGGGGCGGCTGCCGAGCGGGTACGAGTACACGCTGCCGACGGAGGCGCAGTGGGAGTACGCGTGCCGGGCAGGGACGACGGGCGATTATGCCGGCAGTCTGGGCTCGATGGGTTGGTACGGCGCGAATAGCGGAAACCAGACGCACCCCGTGGCGCAGAAGCAGGCAAACGCCTGGGGCTTGTACGACATGCACGGTAATGTGTGGGAGTGGTGCTTGGACTGGAAAGGCGACTATGCCGGCGGTACCGTGCGCGATCCTGCCGGGCCGAGCTCGGGCTCGTACCGCGTCTACCGCGGCGGCGGTTGGGGCGGCACCGCCTCGTGCTGTCGCTCCGCCAACCGCAACTTCTTCGTGCCGGGCTACCGCAGCTTCCTCGGTTTCCGCCTCGCCCTCAGTTCAGTTCCGTGAGCTCCAGCCAGAAGCGGAGGGGCGCGGGGACCGCGCTCCGAGCTCAGTGCCGAAGCGCCGAGCGCAGCCAAGCCAGGGACGAGCGGAGCGAGGAGCAGCGCGGCGTAGCGAGGCGCGCAGGCCGGCGGACGTGAACAACCGAACAATCGATATCGCATGCAAGTGGCACTCTTTTCCGTGGCGCCGGGCGACAGCCCGGCGCTCGACGATCTGAACCGGTTCCTGCGCGGGCACCGCGTGCTGACAGTGGACCGGCAATGGACCGGCGCGGCGTGGGTCTTTTGCGTGACCTACCAGTCGCCGGCTGGCGAGGCCGCTCGGGAAACGCCGGCGGCGTCGAAGATCGACTACAAACAGGTGCTGGATCCGGAGACGTTCGCGGTGTTCTCGAAGCTGCGCGAGGTGCGCAAGGCGCTGGCCGAAAAGGAAAGCCTGCCGGCGTACGCGGTGTTCACCAACGAGCAACTGGCCGAGATCGCCAAGGCCCGGTGCGCCACGGCGGGCGCGCTGGAGAAGATCGACGGCGTGGGCCCGGCCCGCGTGGCGAAGTACGGCGCGGCGATCCTCGCCGCGATGGCCGCGCCGGGCGCGGCGGCAGCGGAGGGTGAGCGGCGGTGAAAAGCTGCAAGGTGCGACTGGAGCAGATCGCCGCCCCGGAGAACTTGCGCGAAGCCTTCCTGCGGGCGGCACGGGGCAAGGCCCACAGCGCCGAGGTGATCGCCTTCCGGGCACGGCTCGATACGGAGCTGGCCGCCCTGCGCGAGGAGTTGCTCGCCGGCACGGTGGAGGTGGGCCGGTTCACGGCGTTTACCATCTTCGAACCGAAGGAGCGGCGCATCCATGCGCCGTGTTTCCGCGAGCGGGTGCTGCACCATGCGCTGGTGGGCCGGTGCGAGGCGGATTTCGAGCGCTGGCTGATCGACGACAGCTATGCCTGTCGCCGGGGCAAGGGGCGCGAGGCGGCGCTGCGTCGGGCCGAGCACTATGCGGCGCGCCACGGGTGGTTTCTCAAGCTGGATGTGGCGAAGTACTTCGACTCGATCCCGCACGCCGTGCTGCTGGCCGAGGTGGAGCGGCGCTTCCGCGACAGGCGGGTGGTGGCGCTCTGGCGGCGAATCGTCGAGGCCTACGAGACGGCGCCGGGGCGCGGGCTGCCGATCGGCGCGCTGACGAGCCAGCATCTGGCGAACTTCTATCTCGGCACGATGGACCGGCTGGCGAAGGAGCGGCTGCGTGTCGCCGGCTATGTGCGCTACATGGACGACATGGCGCTGTGGGGCGAACGGGAGCAACTGCGTGAGGCGCGGCGGGCGATGGATGCGGGGCTGGCCGAGCTGGGGCTGAAGTTGAAGGGCAACTGGCACCTGCAACCGACGGCCCGCGGGATGGATTTCCTCGGCTACCGGGTGGGCCCGCGCGGCGCCTTTACGGCCGGCCCTTCGATGTGGATTTGCAGCATTGGTGGGAGGCGGGGCTGCGCATCCGCGGGATCGAGCCGTACCCGGTGATCCCGTGGGACAAGTCGGTGAGCGAAATCCGGGGTCGCGGCGGCAGGCCGCCGCGGCACGCGTGGTACTCGTCGATCGTGGCGCGCCTACGGTTTCAGATCCTGAACTGGAAACACTCGCGCCGGCCGGAGGTGAACTGCTGACGGCGCTGGTCGGGGTGTTGGATGAGCCTTGATCGAGGCGGCGGCGTGTCGGCGTATGCGGATACGAACGAGCCCCGCCAGTACGGGGCCGCTGGGCGGCGGTACTTGGCGGGGCTCGGAACTCGCCGGGGGCGAGGGGCCGGGGGCCCGCCTCAGTCAGATGGACGGGCGGGCGCGCGGGCGGCGTTAACTTTTGTGACGCGCTTCGATCTCGCGGTTGATCTCGTCGATCTTGTCGTCTTCGAGCTCGTACTTGGAGATGACGAACATCGCCAGGCCGAGGAGGATGGCGGGCAGCACGACGACGAGCCAGAGGATGCCCTGCTGGGCCGCGGCGGATTGCTCGGCTTTTTGCGCGTCGAATTGCGTCATCGCGAGCACGATGCCGGGGATGATGCCGCCGAGGGCAAAGCCGGCTTTGAAGAAGATGCCGGTGAGGGCGTTGACGACGCCGGCGATGCGTTTGCCGGTTTTCCATTCGCCGTAGGAGATGACTTCGGGGACGAGGGCCCACATGTAGCCGGTGGCGACGATGATGCCGGTGGATTTCACGAACTGGGCGACATAGACGAGCCAGAGCTGCGTCTTGAGCGAGGGCACCGTCGAGATGACGTAGAGCATGGCCATGCCGATGATGGCGATGGTGAGGAAGACGTAGAACATGCGCTTCTTGCCGATGGCCCGTTTGATGGCGGGGACGAGCGGCATGAAGATGAAGGCGGGGATGGAGCCGAGGGCGTTGAAGACCGGCAGGGCGTGGGCCTGGCCGAGGTTATACTGCATGTAGTAAGCCGAGGCGGAGTTGCCCACGGCCATCATCGCAAAGGCGGTGATGAAGAAGAAGGCGAGGATGCGCAGCGGGCGGTTGCGGACGAATTCGGTGAACAGGTCCGAGTAGCTGACGGTGTGGCCCATGCTCTCGTCCATGACGACGCGCTCTTTGGTCTGCGTGAAGCAGTAGATCAGGAGGCCGAAGCCGACGAGCGCATACACGGACATGACCGCGAACCAGACGCCGGAGGCGGCGGGTTTCGACCAATCGTTGTCGGGGGCGAAATGCTGGATCAACGCAGGCACGCCGAACTGGACGGCGAGGCCGCCGAGGTTGGCCATGAACATGCGCGTCGAGGTGAGCTTGGTGATCTCGTCGGTGTCGCGCGTGAGCGAGGCGTTGAGCGCGCCGTAGGGCACGTTGACGAGGGTGTAGCACAGCGAGAGCGTGACGTAGGTGACGTACGCGTACCAGAGCTGGCCGGAAAAGCCGTTCCAGAAGGAGAGGACGGCGAGGCCGCTGAGCGGGATGCCGCCGAGCACGAGGTAGGCGCGGTATTTGCCGAGCTTCGGGTTGCGCTTGTCGACAAAGGCCCCGACGAACGGATCCCAGATGACATCGACGAGTCGGACGACGCCAAACATGAAGGCGGCGGCGCCGGGGCTGATGCCAAAGACGTTGGTGTAGAAGAACAGCAGGTAGGTCGCGACCGTCTGGTAGATCAGGTTTTGGGCGAGGTCGCCGGCGCCGAACCCGATGCGGGCAAACGACGACAGTTTATAGAAGCCTTTGGCGGACGGAGCCGCCTGAGAATCAGAGCTCATGATTGGGGATAGTGATTAGATGAGGGGGCTTGGTTAATTCACGCGCGCCCGCGGGTTGCGAGCCCCGAAACGCGCGCGGCAGGTCGCGTGCAGCCTCCCGTGCCGGGTGAGGCGGGGGAGCGTGGCGTTTTCAATCAGCCACTTGCGTCTCCATTTTTAGCCTGTCCCTATAATAGAGGTGTCTTTGTTCCAACTGTTGACCGGACGCCGGGTGGCGTGGCGGAGACGCGTGAATCCCCTGCGTTTTCCTGACTTCGGGGTTTGCCCCCAGACTTGCTGGGCCCTGCCTGGGGGGCAACGCGTGGCGCAGGACACCGGCTCGCCGTTTAGCAGTCGAAGGCGCCTCGAAGCGGGGCAACCCGCCCCAGGCTCAATCCGCGCCGAGCACGAAGCGGAGGTCGGCGAGGCTCATCACCGAGGCCAGGCTTTCTTCCTGCACGATGCTGCGCGCCAGCTCGGCTTTCGCATGCTGGAGCTGGCGGATTTTCTCCTCGATGGTGCCGCGCGCGAGCAGCCGGTAGGCGATCACCTGCTCCGTCTGGCCGATGCGATGCGTGCGGTCGATGGCCTGGGCCTCCACCGCCGGATTCCACCACGGGTCGAACAACACCACGTAGCTCGCGGCGGTGAGGTTGAGCCCGGAGCCGGCGGCTTTCAGCGAGAGCAAAAACACCGGCTCGCCCTCCTCCGATTGGAAACGGTCCACCAGCGCCTGCCGGTTTTCCGTCTGCCCGGTGAGCATCAGGTGGGCGATGCCGCGCGTTTTCAACTCGGCCGACACCAGCTCCAGCAGCGTGACGAACTGGGAGAACACCAGCACGCGGTGCCCCTCCTCGATCAGCGGCGCGAGGGTGTCGAGTAACGCGTTGAGCTTGGCGGAGCCGGTGGTGGCGCGGTCGGCGGACGCCGTGGCGCGTCGGGCCTTGCCGGCCTCGAAACCGACCAACCGCGGGTCGCAGCAGATCTGGCGCAGGCGCAGGAGCGACTGGAGGATGTTGAAACGCTGCGTGCCGAACTCGCGCTCGTTTTGCACTCCGAGCAGCAGGGCGCGGGCACGCTTGAGCTCGGCGTCGTAGAGCTGGCGTTGCGCGCTCTCCAGCTCGACGAAGAGATCCTCCTCGATGCGCGGCGGCAGATCGGTGGCCACCTGCGCCTTGGTCCGGCGCAGCAGGAAGTGTTTTACCCGGCGGGCCAGGCGGGCGCGGGCGCCCGGGTCGGTCTTGTCGTTGAAGGTGCGCTTAAACGCCGCCTGCGTGCCGAGCAGTCCGGGCATGGCAAAGGCGAACAGGCTCCACAGGTCGAGCGCACGATTCTCGATCGGCGTGCCGGTGAGGGCGATCCGGTGCGTCGCGCGCAGATTGCGGGCCGTCTGTGCCGTCTGCGACTGCGGGTTTTTGATGTTCTGGCCCTCGTCGAGGATGACGGCATCCCACGTCTCGGCGCCGAGTGCTTTGGCGGCCAGGCGCAGTTGCGTGTAGTTGGCCACCACGAGGTGGGCTTTCGCCGGCACCGTCTGCCCCACGAGCGGCGCGGTCGTGAGCGAGGGGGCGAATCGGCGCGTCTCGATCTCCCAGTTGGGAGCGACGCTTTTCGGGCAGACGACGAGGGCGCGCAAAGGCCGCTCGGGTCTCGCCGCCGCCAGGTGCAGCAGCCAGGCGAGCGCCTGCACGGTTTTGCCCAGGCCCATGTCGTCGGCGAGCACGCCGCCCAGCCCATTGGCCGAGAGGTGCGCGAGAAAGTGAAAACCCTCCCGCTGGTACGGGCGCAGCTCGGCGGTGAGGCCGGCGGGCAGGGGCGGCGTGGCGATGGCGTGAAGCTGGGCGGCGCGTGCGCGCACCCGCGCGGCGTGTTGCTCGGGGAGCAGGCCGGCGATGCGTTCGTCGGCCAGTTGCAACGCGTGGAAACGTTGACGCTCCGGCGGGCCGTCGAGGGCTTCGGTATCGAGCCCGAGCTCGGCCAGCCGCGCGGTGTCCTCGGGGGTGAGGTCGAGCTGGAGGCGTTTCCAGCCCTTGCCGGCGAGTTTCACGAAGCGGCCGCGGGCTTTGAGCAGGAGCTGGATTTCGCGCTTGGTGAGGGTGGTGTCCTCGGCGTGCACGACGATCTCCAGATCGAACCAGTCGATGCCGGAGCCCGTGTCGTCGGCGCGCACCGCAACTTCGAGTCGGGCGCGCACCGCAGGTTGCGCCAGGCCGGCGAGTGCCGGATCGCACTCCAGCTCCGCGCCGGCGGCGCGGGCTTGCTCGACCCAGCCGGCGAACTCCTCGGGAAACGACTTTGTCACCCGGCGCCGCCAGGTGTCTTGGAACGGATTCCAGTGGAGGCCCAACTCTGCGAGCAGCGGCAGGGCCGCTTCCGCCGTGGCCACCTCGAATTCGCGCAGTCGCGGGCCCTGGGCGGGCGGGGGCACTTGCTCCACCCAACCTTGCGGTTCGCGCCGCCGCACCGGTCCCGGCTCCGGCCCCACGGCCAATAACGAGACTTCCAGCAGGTCGAGGGCGCCTGGATCGGACAGGTCATCGTCCCCCAACCGGCAGACGAAGCGCGGGCGCAGGTTGACCACTTCGATCTCCGGCAGCGCCAGCCCCTCGATGCGCACGCCTTCGCGGCGGAGGCGCCGTGTGGCGGCGGGCGTGAGCAGCGCCTCGCGTGGCACGGCGACCGGGCGGGTATCGTGGCCGGGTAACGGCGCCGGCATGACAAACACCGTGGAGCCCGCCAGCGCCAGCTCTGGCGTGCCGGGCAGGCGCAAGAGCTCAAGCGGCGCGGGGGTGCCGTCGGCGCGCACGAGCGTGAAGGCGATTTCGTCGGGCTGGTCGGGCAACGGACGGCCGAGCCAGTACAGCGGCACGCGGGCTTCCGGAAAGGGTTCGCCCCGGGCATCGACCAACAGGTGGCTCAGCGCCGGATGCGAGAGCAGCCAGCGCAACAAGTCGAGGGTGCGGGGCTCGCTCAGGCGGAGCGTCTGGGGCTCGGTGCTGCTCCAGTATTGCGGGCGGGTGCGGCCCAACTGGACCTCCTGCAGGAGCGCGAGCGTGGCCGGATCGACGCCGGCGGGGCTGGCCGCGAGCGCGGTAAACCAGTCGCGGGTCTGCGGGCCTTTGGCGGCCTGCCAGGGCGCGGTGTCGGCGTCGCGAAACTCCCAGATCAATTTGGGCGCGGCGAGGCGCAGGCGCAGGGCGCGCGGCAGGCTGGGCATGCGCGGCTCCATCGACGTTGCCAGCGGATCGTGGGCGAAAAGATCGACCCAGTGGGCGATGCGGCGCTGGCGTTCGCGCGCGGCCAGGCGCTGGCTGGCCGGTGCGGTATCGGTGAGCGGGCGCATGAGCGGAGGCAGGTCGCGTCCGGCCTGTTCGGCGAAAAGGGCGATGTATTGCCAGAGATCGAGCGGCGCGGCCAGCGGCGCCTGGGCATCCCACCAGCCCGAGAAAAGTGGGTAGTGACCTTTGAAACGAAAACCTGGGTCCCCGAGTCCCAGCCGGATGAGGTCGGCCTCGTACACGGTGCCGCGGTCCTTTTGGCGCAACCAGAGCTGCGTGAGCTCGTGCACGAAGTGGCGTTCTTTTTTCTCCAGCGGCCGACCGTGGCGCTTCTCCAGTTGCGCGACCAGGGCGGTGGCTTGCGGCGGCTCCGCCAGGAGAATCTGGCGCGGGGGCGTGGTGGACTGCGTGATCATCGTGCCGAGCACGGTCATGGCGGCGGCGTAGGCATGCTTGCAGTCGCCACCCAGTGGGCAGGAACAGACGTTTTTCCAGCCGGCGCTGCCGCGGTAAAACCACTCGACCTCGTAGAGGCGGGTGCCTCGCGACTGGGCGACAAATTCGGAGGTTTCGCCGTGCTGGTCGAGCGTCGGGCGGATGTCGCTCACGCGGCCTTCGCGCAGGTATTGGGTGCCGCGCTGGCGATCGCCATCGCCGAAACGCCGGATGGCCGCATGCAGA
>MWDT01000085.1 GCA_002070825.1 Verrucomicrobia bacterium ADurb.Bin122 | reverse complement strand
GATCTGGCTGTCACAGACTGCCGTGGTGCAAATGGTAATGCACTCAATTTAGTAGAGTCGCTGCGGCAGCAGCAGGCCCAGTTGCCGGTTTTCCTGATATCGGAACGTCTCGAACTGGAGTCGGTCGTTAAGGCGATTCGCCTAGGGGTGAAGGATCTCTTTAATCCCCCGCTTGATTTCCGGGCCTTTGTTGAACGACTCGCGACTCAGGTTTACGGCGCGAATGCGACCGAATTAATCGCGGCAGATTGGAGCGAGTTGGCGGCACTTTTGGCCGACGCCCCGAATGTGCCCGGCCGGCCCGAGGGCTTGCGCAACATCGAGGCCGCGGCACCGGGTGGAAATGACCAGAAACTGCAGGCCCTCAAAAACGAGCGTGATACCTTGGCCAAGGAGCGCGACGAGCTGCGCACGGCTCTCGTGCGTGCGGAGCAGGCCCGCGTGCAGGCAATCGTCGCCCAAGGGAACAAGGGGGACAGTAAGGGCGGCAAACGGCAGTTGAGCGAGGCCGAGGCCGTATTTGCGGCCGAGATGAAGACCTTCGAGGAAACCCGCAAAAAGTGGGCTGCCGAGAAGCAGGCTGCCGCCGAGGAGCTCGCGCAGGTCAAGGCGCAGGTGGAGGCGCGTGAACAGGCGATCGCCGACGAGCAGGCCAAACTGCTGTCCGAACGTGAGGAGCTTGAGAACGAGCAGTTGGTGCTGAAGCAATCGCTGGCCAAGATGGCCAAGGAGAAAGCCAGCCTGACCAAGAGCCGGTCGGAAGAAGCGTCCGTCGCCGAGCAGGCGTTTAAGGAAACCAAGGCGAAGTTGAGCGAGGTCGAGCAGGCTTGCGCGGCATTGGAGCAGGAGCGCATTTTGCTTCAGCAGAGTGTGGCGCAACAGCAGGCCGAGACCGACCGTCTGCGCAGCGAGCTTGAGGAGATCAAGACCCGTCACGAAGTGCAGCTTGCCCAGGCCGAGTCCGAGGCCTTGGTTGCGAAAAAATCCAAGCAAAACGTCGAGAACGACTTGGCGGCTGCGCGCAAGAAAGTGATCGAGGCGGAGCAGGCACTGCTCGCTTTGAAAAAGGACAAGGTGCAGCTGGAGAGCAGCCGGACAAATGCCACGGCTGGCCTAAACGAACTGCGCGAGAAACTCGCCAAGTCGGAGGAGGAGCGCCAGCAGGCTGAGGCGCTTTGCGCGGAGGCTCAGGCATCGCTCGATGCCCAAGGCGCGGAGCTTGCCCAGTTGCGAGTGCAACTCACGGAACAGCAGGCCAAGTTCGGACCGGAGCTTGAGCGCGTGGAGACGGAACTTCAGGTGGCCAAGCAGACCGCCCTGCGCATCGAGAAGGATTTGGGCAATGCCCGCAAACAGGCATCCACCGCGGAGCAGGCGGCCAAGGCCGCCGAGGCAAAACTCGCCGCGGCGGAAAAGGCCCAGGGCCAACGTGACGCCGAACGAGCAACTTTCGAGAAGACGCTCGCGGAGCGTGCCGCCGAGCTCGCCGAGGCACAGAAGCTGGTGGCGGAGTTGAAGTCCAAGCAGGAGTCGCTGCAGGAGCAGTCCGAAAGCGAGCTGCTGATTGCAAAACAAGCGTCGACCAAGGCGGAAAAAGATCTCGCCGCGGCGCGCAAGCAGGCGGCCGCATCGGAGCAGGCCGTAAAGGCATTGGAGGCCAAACTGGCGGCCTCGGAGAAAGCCCAGACCGAGCGCGCCGGCGAACGTGCCGCACTCGAGAAAACGCTGGCCGACCAGACCGCCGAGCTCGAAGCCCTGCGCAAAGAACTCACCGACGGCAAAGCCAAGAACGATGCCCTGCTCGAACAGAGCGAGTCGGAGGCTTTGCTCGCCAAACAGGCCCTGTCCAAGATCGAAAAAGAGCTCGCCGCCGTGCGCAAGCAGGTGGCCGATGCCGAACAGCTGCGGAAAACGGTCGAGGCCAAACTCGCCACGGCCGAGGAGGCCAAGGCAAAACAGTCGCAGGCCTACGAGACGCAACAGGCCGAGGTCAAACGCCTGCGCAACGAGATCGAGACGAACAAGGCAAATTTCGAAGCCCAGCTCTCCGAGTCGGAATCGGCTGCACTCATGGCCAAGCAGGCCGTCGCCAAGCTCGAAAAGGAGCTAGCTGGGCTGCGCGAATCGGGCGCGGCTGCCGCAGAGATCCAGGCGAAGCTCAACGAGGAAATCGCCCAGCAAAAGGCCGAGGTGAAGCGGCTGCGCAACGAGATCGAGACTGGCAAGGCCAACCTCGAAGCGTTGCAGGCCCAGTCCGAGACGGACAGCCTCATGGCGAAGCAGGCCGCGGCCAAGGCCGACAAGGAGCTGGAGGCCGCCCGCACGCAGATCGTCGCGCTCGAACTATCGGTCAAGGAGGCGGCCGCCAAGCAGGTGGAGCTCGAAAAACAGGGTGCCCAGCTGCGCAAGGAAAAGGCGGATACGGACGCCGCCCGCGCGGCGCAGACGGCGGCACTCGAAGATTTGAAATCGAAGCTGTCGAAGGCCGAGGTCGCA
Organism: Verrucomicrobia bacterium ADurb.Bin122; assembly: GCA_002070825.1. Lineage (GTDB taxonomy): Bacteria > Verrucomicrobiota > Verrucomicrobiia > Opitutales > Opitutaceae > MWDT01. The sequence continues at coordinate 5,739 of MWDT01000085.1, read as the reverse complement.
CGTGCCGAAAAGTCGGCCGAGGCCGATCAGCTGCGCAAACAACTCGCCGACCAAAAAGCCAAGTGGGAGGCCGATGCCGAAAAGGCCGAAACCGACCTTCTCGTCGCCAAGCAGGCGGCCACGAAGGCCGACAAGGATGTGGCGGCTGCAAAGAAGCAGGTTGCCGATCTTGAGAAGCGTACGCAGGCCGCCGAGGCTCAGCTGGGCGAGGAACTGAAAAAGGCCGAGGCGTTGCAGGCCGAAGTCCGCCAACAGCAGCAACAGCTGGAGAAGGATCGCGCCGAGCTCGCGAAGAACCGCGATGCGCTCGCGAAGCGCCAGGCCGATATCGATCAACGTGTGAAAAAACTCGCCGACGACGAAGCCGCCCTGCAGGAGGTCGAAGTGAGTCAGCAGACGGAAGCCGCCCGGCTCAAGAAGGAGGCTGCGCAGGTGCAAAATGCGCAGGCCACTCTGGAGGCCGAGCGTGTGGCTTTTGAGGCTGAGGCGAAGGCGCTGGAGACCAAGACCAAGCAGTTTGAGGTCAAGCAGCAGCAGTTTAAGGAGAAGATGAAGGCGCTGCTTTCGGCCGAATAGGCGAGCGGCAGCGGCTCGCGCCGGGGAGGCTCCGGCCGGCGGCGCTTGTTTTCTGGGCGGCGCGGCAGGGACGCCGCAGCCGCCTCACTGCTGGAGCGCCTTTAGATCTGCGAGCACACACTCCATTGGACGGAGGCGTTCGGCGGGGAAAAACTGGTTCATCTTGGCGATGACTTGTTGAATGATTCCATCCGGGCAGGAGGCGCCGCCGGTGATGAGGATGCGTTTGGGCTCACCGTCCTGGCCGCTCCAGAGCTCGCGCTCCTGCGTGTGCCCGGCTTGATTACCGTACGGGAAGACGTAGTGCGCGACGCGTCCGGGCGGATGGAGGCATGCTTCAGACTGGATGAAGTGGGCATGGTCGCCGAGCTGGTCGGCGCATAGTCGGTAGAGCTGGTAGGTGTTGGAGGAGTTTTTCCCACCGATGACGAGGGCGGCGTCGAGCGGTTCTTGGAGTGCGCGAGAGAGAGCATCCTGATTCACCTGTGTGGCGTAGCAGAGCGTATCACGGCGTTGCTTACCGCCGACGCGGTCGGGGTCGCCGTATTTTGCTTGGTAGACGTCGCGCAGGTGCTCGATGATGGCGACGGTCTCGTTCATGAGGAGGGTGGTCTGGTTGACGACGGCGATGCGTTCGAGGTCGCGGTTTACATCGAAGCCGGGGGTGTAGCGGCCGGCAAAAGTGGTGTAGAACTGGGCACGCTCCTCGGGTGAATCGGTGGCCACGATGCGCCCGAGCAGACGGGCTTCTTCGAGGTGGCGGACGATGACGGCGGGGCCGGACTGCTGGGTGTTGGAGAAGGTCGCCTTGGTTTCCTCGTGTTCGTGTTTGCCGTGGATGATGACGGTGAAGCCCTCGCGGCCATAGGCGCGTGCGGCTTTCCATACTTTCTCGACGAGCATGCAGGTGGCGTCGTGGCGACAGACGGCGATGCCTTTGCGGACGAGGCGTCGTTTGTCCTCATCGGTTGCGCCGAATGCGGGGATGATGACGATGTCGTCGGGTGTGAGCTCGTCCCACCAGAGGCGCTCGCCGGGGGCTCCGGTGGCGATGGTGTTTTGAATGGTGTAGGGGCGGCCTTTTTCCGTCTGGAGATAGCGGAGGCCGCGCTGGGAGAGGTCGGCGTTGACGAAGGGATTGTGAATCAGCTCGGCGAGCATGAAGATGCGCCGGTAGCGGTTTTCGAGCATCGTCTCGTATGCGCGCTCGATGGCGTTTTTCACGCCAAGGCAGAATCCGAAATGGCTGGGGAGGACGTAGTGGACGGGGCCGAAGTCGAGGATGACGGGCGCCGAGGCGGCGCGTTCCTGGCGGCGGGACACGAGTTTTAAGGCCTCGCAGAGTTGCGAGTGGTAAAGCCGGCTGGCGTCGGCATCCTGCGCGTAAATCGTCTGGTTGCGGTCTTTCTCCGGGCGGAATCGGTGGATGAAATCGTTTTCGCCGAGGTGGAGGTAGGGGATGCGCGCGAGATGGGGCTCGAGCGCTTCGAGGGCGCTGGCGAGAGTGGGGGCGAGGGAGGACCGGGCGTTTTCGAGGTATCCGATGGTGCGGAATTCGATCGATGGATCGGTGCAGGGCCCGTTGGCGCGCGTGCAATGGAGAGTGACTGGGGGCGTGCTCTCACACGGGAGTGTACGCATGGGCACCGACTGAGGGAAGAGCGTGGCGAGCTGGGGCAGCAGCGTGGCGAGGTCCGGGCCTTGAAGGGGGAGGTCGTACAGCCCGGCGGATTTCGCGACGGCGAGCCGGTTGCACGAATCGAAGACGAGAATGCAGGGTGTCATATCAAGCGGCGCAGTGTGGGCGTGAGTTAATCCTCATCGGAGTCGCCGGCCGAGTCGGAGTCCCATGAATCGCCGTTGCCGCGTGAATCGAAGAAGCCCTCATCGCGGAGAATGGCGATGACATCATCCCGGACGGATTGCCGCTCGTCGGCCGAGAGGGCCGGGTAGTGGCGTTGGAGATGCTCGGTAAGTGCCGCGCGGAGCTCGCTGGGGGACAATCCGCCGAAAAGGTCGTCGGCGGTGGCGGCTATTTCATGGGAGATCTTCTTCGGGCTCATCGATTTGCTCTGGTTGGGCGTAGGTGTGGGGGGCGGTGGCTCCGCGGGTGTAAAACGGATTGTGGAGTTTCTCCTGCGCGAGGGTGGTGAGCGGGCCATGGCCCGGCGCGATGACGGTGTCCTTGGGTAGGGAGAGGATTTTCTGGCGGTTGTTGCGGTACTGCAGGTCAAACTGCGTGGGGCTGCCGCCGGTGGAGCAAGAGAAGAGGGCGTCGCCCACGCAGGCGAGGGGCCAGCTCAGTCCGGTGACGAAAAAGGTGGTGAGGCCGGGTGTGTGTCCGTTTACGAGGAGGGTCTTGATGGCGATGTTGCCGCCGAGGTGAAAATAGGCGTTTTCGGTGAAGGTGCGGCTGGGGCGGGCCAGTTCGGGTTCGCGTTCGCTGCGCCAGACCATCGCGCGTGTCGCATCGGCGAGCTGCGGGAGCGCTCCGACATGGTCTTCATGGGAGTGCGTGATGAAAATGTGCCTGAGGTCGAGCTGGGTGCTGCGGATGAGGTGGAGCATGTCCTCGCAGTCGGCGCCAGTGTCGATGGCGGCGGCCTCGCGGGTGCGCGGGTCCCAGATGAGGAAACTATTAACGCGCATGTCGCCGCAGGGGGTGTTGAACATGGCAAATCCCCTTGGGAACACCGGCTGCTGGGGATACCAGCCGCCCTTGGCGAGGACCTCCAACGCTTCTGGGTCGAGGCGCAGATGCCGGGCGACGCGACGCAGGGCGGCATAGATCGGCTTGCCTTGTTGCAAGGCTGCGAGATCCGCGAGGCTGACACCCGCGAGCTCCGCGAGACGTGCGTCCGTGATTTTCCACCCCCGCTGGGCTTTATTGATCAGGTCGTTGAAATTATCTTCCAGTGGGATTTGTGGCATGCGTGGGCTACCCAAATGCGAGTTGATGAGAGGTACAAGCCGCGACTGCCCCGCCGGGGCGGTTGTTTTAGAATCCCGGGCGGCGGGACGCTTTAGGGGAAAACATTGGATGCGGCCGGAAGGGCCGTTTCAGCCGGCTGGTGTAGTGAACGCCATGGATTTGGCTATAGCGAGGGGCCATGCTCATGGTTACTATTATCGTAGTTTTGCTAAAATCTTTGGTGATTTGCAAAAAGTAGCTTGATTTGCGGAATTATATAATCTCTCTTTTGCGCCACTATGCTGACCGAAAACATCAAGGAACTCGAAGCGGCTCAGGCTAAAGTCGAGGAGCTTCGTAAGAAGATCGAAAGTGAACGCTTTGCCGAACTAGCAGCGTTGCCTGCGAAGTATGGCTATACGAGCCTGAGCGCCTTTGTTAAAGCGCTTAAGGAGGCCGCGGGTCCTTCAGTTTCCAAAGGCAAAGGCCGTCGCAAGGCGGTGAAGGCTCCGAAGGCTGGTCCGCGTCGTCGTGCTAAAATCACCGACGAAACACGTGCCCAGGTGAAGCAGCTGGTGGAGGCTGGAAAGACGGGCAGCGAGATCGCCGCTGAGCTCGGGATTTCTCTTCCAAGCGTGCAGAACATTAAGAAAGCCATGGGCTTGGTGAAGGCTCGTGAGGCTTGATTGACTGATTTTTCTATAAAACCCCGGCATACCAGCCGGGGTTTTTTGTTGATAAAGATCCATTATAGGGCTGCGCAGTGTGACATCGGGCTGCGGTTATCCCGAGTCTGTTATTGGGGATTATCGTATTGGTTTGAGGAAAACCCCTGGTTGTCTGTGCCCGACCTATACAAGGGTTCGGAAGTGCGTTGATTGGGCTAGATGCAAAAATTCGGCGAGTATGGGAGGCATGGCTGCGGGCTTGCGCTTCCGGTAGGAGAGCGGCAATACCTGCACGCCCTTTCCCATGGCTAAACTGTCTCGTACCCGAAGTGCCGGATTGCTCCCGCGATGGCTGGGGCGCCCATTGTCATGGATCGCCCGCCTGCTGTACAATGTCAGCACGTCGGGCCTCGAGAACCTGCCTGAGTGTGGGGGCGTGCTTTTGGTGGCAAACCATATGTCGTACGTCGACGGGGTGGTCCTTCAGCTGGCCTGCCCGCGTCCGGTTCGTTTTGTCGGCGACGACGATTACCGGCGGTCGCACTGGTTTGCCCGGCGGATATTTCGACTGACGGGGACAATCCCGCTGGGGCCGCGTAGTACACTTTCGGGCACGCGCCGGATACTGGCGGCGCTGCAAGCCGGCGAGGTGGTGTGTATGTTCCCCGAGGGCGGAATTTCGCGGACGGGGCAACTGATGGACCTGCGGCCGGGCTACGACTGGCTGGCCCATCGTGCGGGCGTGCCGGTGTTGCCGGTGGGCCACGATGGTCTTTGGGGCTCGGTCTTTTCCTTTGCGGGAAAAAAATACCTTTGGAAGTCGCCCCGGCTGATGCCGACCTCGGTGTTTGTTGCCTTTGGCCAGCCGATTCCGCCGGAAAAACTGGATGCAACGAATGTGCGGCAGGCGCTGCTCGATCTGATCCAGCAGGCGTTTGAAGGGCGCCCACTGCTGCGCCGTAACTTGGCGCGCGAGGCCGTCCGTGCATTGGCGAAACGGCCATGGCGGGTGGAGATCGTCGACCGCACGAGCGATCGCCGCGAGGTGCGGGCAGGACAGTTGTTGGCGGTGGCGGCGGCGTTGTCGCGACACATCCGGAAAACGATTCCGGACCGTCGCGTGGGCATCGTATTGCCTCCGGGGGCGGGGGCCACGATCGCCAATCTGGCCGTCGCCTGTGCGGGCAAGATTCCGGTGAATTTGAATTTCACTGTGGGCCGCGCGGCGCAGGAGGCGTGTTTGCGCATCGGCGAGGTTCGCACGGTGATCTCGGCGGAGATCCTCAAGACGAAATTCTCGGACTTCCCATGGCCGGCGGACACTCGGGACATGACGTCGTTGGTTGCGGCCGCAGGTGGCAAGCCGGCGATCATACGCTGGTTGGTGGCCGTCTGGCTGCTGCCCAATCAGTGGCTGCCGGCCTTGCTCGGCCTGCCCAAGGTGGGCGACCGCGAGGAGGTCTCGTTGCTTTTCACCAGCGGCAGTTCGGGGGAGCCCAAGGGGGTGCCGCTGACGCATAGAAACATCCTTGCGAATTGCTCGCAGATCTCGTCGTTGGCGATTTTGCCGGACTCGGCGACGCT
>MWDT01000084.1 GCA_002070825.1 Verrucomicrobia bacterium ADurb.Bin122 | reverse complement strand
CGGTGGGCGGTATCAACGCGTGTGCCGTTAATCGAAGCATGTTCGATCCCACCCAATTCCTTTTGTTTCTGGCTGCGTCGGCAGCGTTGATCCTCACGCCGGGGCCGGCGGTGCTTTATATCGTCGCGCGGAGCATGAGTCAGGGCCGGGCGGCGGGGCTGGTCTCCGTGCTCGGGGTGGGCGTGGGCAACGCGGTCCATGCGGTCGCGGCGGCGGCGGGGTTGTCGGCCATGCTGGCTTCGTCGGCGCTGGCGTTTGCGGCGGTGAAGTACGCGGGCGCGGCGTATCTGATCTGGCTGGGAATTAAGAAACTTGTTGGGCGCGCACCGGTGGCGGGCGAGGCGGTGTTTACGCGGGAACCGCTGCGGCGTGTGTGGTCGCAGGGCGTCGTGGTGGGTATGTTTAACCCGAAGACGGCGCTATTCTTCCTAGCGTTTCTGCCGCAGTTCGTCGATCCGGCTCGCGGCTGGGCCTGGCTGCAACTGCTCACGCTGGGGCTGCTTTTCGTGGTGATGGCGGTCGTCAGCGACTCGATGTACGCGCTGCTGGCCGGGAGCGCGGGGCGCTGGTTGCAAGGGCGACGTTTTTTCCGGCAGGGCGAGCGATTCGTGACCGGCTCGGTGTACTGCGGACTCGGTGCGCTCTCGGCGTTGTCGGGCGGTCCGGGCAAGGGCGGCAGCTAAACTGCGGGACGACTTTTTATGGCGCGCATGAACGTACGGCAGATGTGGGCGGCGAAACTGGCGGGCAAGCCGATGCCGGCGGCGGTGGCCGTGCCGCGCAACGCGGCGCCGACAGCGGCGCTCTCTGCGGGCGTGCGCGCCAAGACCGCGTTTGCCGGGCAGGTGCTCGGGATCGATCCGTCGCTGCGCGGGTCGGGTCTGGCGCTGATCGAGTTTAGGCCGGGGCGCGCGCCGGTGCTGTTGCGTTGCCAGACGGTGAAGGTGCCGCCGCGTCGCACGATGCCGGAGGCGCTCGCGGAAATCCACCGGGCGGTGTCGGCGTTTTTAAACGATTTCGACGTGGTGCACGTCGCGTTGGAGCAGACGATCTACGTGCAGAATTTCCAGACGGCGCAGATCCTGGGGGCGGCGCGCGGGGCGGCGATCGCGGCGGCGGCGTTGCGCGAGAAGCCGATTTTCGAATACCCGCCGTTGCGTGTGAAGCAGGCGGTGGTGGGCGCGGGGCGCGCGAGCAAGGAGCAGATGGCGCGCACCGTGATGTCGCTGCTGGGGCACGGACGTCCGCTGGCCTTTGACGAGGCTGACGCCGCGGGCGTGGCGCTGTGCCACGCCTACACGTGGAAGCGGTAATCCGAGCGGCCCGCGAGCGACTCCGCGCGGGGTGCGGCGCGCCTCGTCACACCGTCTGCGCGTGTTGTTGGCGGAGGCTGGCGGTGAGCGTGGCGTCGAAGCGCATGGCAACCACGCGCAGGAGCGGCGCACCGGCGGGTGTGATCGTGAGCTGGCGCGCGTCGCGCGTGAGCAGCCCGTCGGCTTCGAGGTCGGCGAGCGAGGCGAGCTCGGCGGCGTAGGTGGACGCAAAATCGACGCCGATCAGGCGGGAGACGTGGGCGAAATCGAGCCGGCGGTCGCACATCAGGCGCATGATGATCGTGCGCCGGCGGGCATCTTCGGCGGTGAGGCGCAGGCCGCGCTCGATGGGCAGCTCGCCGCGCGCGAGGGCGTCGCGCCAGGCCGGCAGCGTTTTGTGATTCTGCCGGTAGGTGTCGGCCGTGGACGAGATGGAGGAAATGCCGAAGCCGTAGAGCGAGGCGCCGGCGCGCGTGCTGTAGCCTTGGAAATTGCGCTGGAGCGTGCCGGCGCGCTGGGCGACGGCCAGCTCGTCGTCGGGCCGGGCGAAATGGTCGAGGCCGACGTCCACGTAGCCGGCGCGGGTGAGGCGGTCGTGCGCGAGGGCAAACATCGCGAGTTTCGCCTCGGGGCCGGGCAACTCGCCTCGGTGGTCGAAAATCTTTTGAGACGGTCTGATCCAGGGAACGTGCGCGTAGCTGAATACGGACAGCCGCGCGGGGGCCAGGCCGAGGACGTCGTCGATGGTGCGCGCAAAGGTGTCGGGCGTTTGCAGCGGCAGGCCGTAGATGAGGTCGACGCTGAGCGAGTCGATGCCTCCGGCGCGGAGCCACTCGACGGCCTGGCAGTTGATGGCGTGAGGCTGGTCGCGGTGGATGGCGCGCTGGACCTCGGGATTGGTATCCTGCACGCCGAGCGAGGCGCGGTTGGTGCCGATGTCGCGGAGGGCCTGGACGTGCTCGCGTGTGAGGCTGCGCGGATCGATCTCGACGCCAAACTCGCAGTCGTGCGCGAGCGTGAAATGCCGGCGGATGAGCGCGCCGAGTTTGCGCAGCTCGTCGGGCGGAAAAAACGTGGGAGTGCCGCCGCCGAAGTGGATCTGGGTGACGGGGCGGCCGGGCGCGATGCGCGCGGCGGTGAGGGCGAGCTCGCGGGCGAGATCTTCGCCGTAGCTGGCGGCGTCGTCGAGGCGCGAGGAAATGATGTTGGTGCAGCCGCAGAACCAGCAGCGGCTGGCGCAAAACGGCAGGTGGAAATAGAGCGAGAGCGGGCCGGCGTCGGGGGTGTTGTCGTCGCGCAGGGCGTCGTCGAGCCGGAGGGCGGGCAGGTCGGTGGTGAACTTGGTTGCGGGCGGGTAGGAGGTGTAGCGCGGGCCCGGAATCGAGTACTTGCGGATGAGGTCGAGATCGAGGCTGGCGTGGGACGGCGTCATGACGGGGAGTCGGCTTTCCCGGCGAGGTTGATGCCGGCGCGCAGGCATTGGGGGACGGAGATGCCGTCGCGGGTGTTGCCACCGATGAAGAGGCCTGGGTGGGCGCGTTCGCAGGCCTCGATGGCGGCGAGGTGGCGGCCGTAGCCGAGGTTGTATTGCGGGATGGCGGCGGGCCAGAAGTTGTGCCGCACGAAGACCGGGGCGCCGTTGACGCCGAGCAGGTCGCGCAGGCTGGGAGTGACGGTGGCGAGCAACTCGTCGGTGGACTGGCGCGCGAGGACGGGCTGGCGGACGCCGCCGACCATGACGGTGAGCGCGACGTGGCCCTCGGGCGCGCGGCCGGCGAAGAGCGACGACGAAAAGAGGATGCCGAGCTCGGGGCGGCGCTCCAGCGCGGGGATCAGCGCGCCAAAGCCATCGAGCGGGTGGCGGACCTGCTCGCGGCGGAAGCCGAGGAAGAGCGAGGAGACGGGCGGGTTTTCCAGTTGGGCGAGTCCGGCGAGCGGCATGGCGCCGTCGGCACCGACGGCGAGTTGCGAGAGGCCGCCGGAGGGCAGCGCGCAAAGGACTTTGTCGAAGACCTCGGTGTGGCTGGTCTGGCCGTCGTGCCAGCGGACCTGCCAGCGCGGGCCGGACCAGACGGCCTCGACGCGTGCGCCGAGTTGCACGGAGCCTTCGGGCAGACGAGCGGCGAGCGCATCGACGAGCGTTTGCAGACCGCGGGTAAACGAGATCAGGCGCGGGCGCGGCGGACGCTGGCCGCCGTTGGCGGCGCGGCGGGCCTTGGCGGCGGCGCCCATGCCGCGGAGGATGGAGCCGTGCGACTGCTCCATGGCCCAGAGTTTGGGAAACGCGTACTGCGCCGAGAGCTTGCCGGGGTCGCCGGCATAGACGCCCGAGACAAAGGGATTGAGGCCGTAGTCGACGGCCTCCTGCCCGAAGTGTTGGCGGATAAACTCGCCGAGGCTGATGTCGGTCGGGCGCGTGCGCGGGCGGCGGAAAACGTCGCCGAACAGGCGGAGTTTCCCGCGGAAGGAGAACAGGGGCGTCTTGAAAAAGCCGCCGGGCGACATGGGCAGGTCGCAGAGCTGGCCGCGGCGCACGATGAAGCGTTTCTTTGCGGTGGGCAGCGAGGTGATCAGTTGGTCCTGCAAACCAAGCGACTGGACGATCTCGGCGAGGGCGGGCTCGCTTTCGAGGAGCGAATTGGGGCCGCGTTCGATGAGCCAGCCCTCGGTGCACTCGCTGCCGACGGAGCCGCCGAGCCGCCGGGTTTGCTCGAAGAGGCGCACGGAATAGCCCCGTGAAACGAGCCGGAATGCGGCGGTGAGTCCGGTGATGCCGCCGCCGAGGATGGCGATCGTGGCGCGAGCAGGCTGAGCGGGTGTCGTCATGGTTCCGACGTAGGAATGCGCCGCGCGTCCGGCCTTGCCAAGCGCGGAGTCGGCCCACGCGTGGGTGCGGTTAACGCCAATTTGTGACGGTATCGACGAGGGCTGCGACGCTTTCGAGGCGCGCCTGCGGGAGGATGCCGTGGCCGAGGTTGAAAATATGTCCGGCGTGGCCGCGCATGCTTTCGAGCACGCGCGTGGTCTCGCGGCGCACGATGTCGGGCGCGAGGTTGAGGAGCACCGGGTCGAGGTTGCCCTGGATCGCGATGGACGGCGGCAGGGCCGCGCGGGCGGCGGGCAGATCGACGGTCCAGTCCACGCTGAGCACGCGTGCGCCGCAGGTGGCCTGGGCGGCGAGCTGGGGCGCGGTGCCTTTGGCGTAGAGGATGACGGGGAACGTGGCGGGCAGGGCGGCGACGATCCGGCGAATCCAGCGCAGCGAGGCGGCCTCGTAATCGTGGCCGGGGACGATGCCGCCCCAGGAATCGAAAATCTGGATGGCATCGGCGCCGGCGCGGATCTGCATCTGGAAGTACGCGATGAGGGCGGCGGTGAGGCGCTCCATCAGGGCGTCGAAGGCGGCGCGGTCGGTGTAGAAAAGGGATTTGATGGCGGAGAAATCCTCGGAGCTGCCGCCCTCGACCATGTAGCACGCGAGCGTCCATGGGGAGCCGCCGAAGCCGAGCAGTGCGTGGGCGTCGCCGAGCTCGCGGCGCAGGAGCCGGAGTGTTTCGCCGACGTAGGCGAGGTGCTCGGGGACGACCTCGGCGGGGCGGAGGGCGTCGATTTGCGCGCGTGTTGCGAGGGGAAATTCCATCGCAATGCCGCCCTGATCGCGGAAGTGGTAGCCCTGGCCGAGTGCTTCAGGGATGACGAGGATGTCGGAGAAGAGAATCGCGGCGTCGAAGGCGAACCGGCGCAGTGGTTGGAGCGTGACCTCGGCGGCGAGTGCGGGGGTGCGCACCATTTCGAGGAAGGAGTGGCGGGCTTTGAGCTCGCGGTACTCGGGGAGGTAGCGGCCGGCCTGGCGCATGATCCAGAGCGGGGGCCGGTCGAGCGGTTGGCTGGCGCAGGCGGCGAGGAAGCGTTCGCGGGAGGTCATGCGCCGCCCACTCACACACAGCCGGCGTCGGGTGAAAAGAAAAACCGCGCGGACGCGTTTAGGTGTGCCGCCGCCTGGCGAGCGCATGGGCCACGCTTTGGCGAAGCAGCGTGGACGCCTCGGCAAACGCGGCGTCGACGGGCATGCCTGCGGGCGTGATTGCGTGGAGGTCGTCGAATGCCGCCGTCAACGCGGGTGAGCCGTCGATGCGCCCGGCAAAGGCAAGTACGGGTTTGCCGGCGGCTCGGGCGAGGTGCGCGATGCCGCAGGGACCTTTCCCATGGAGCGTCTGGTCGTCGAGCGAACCTTCGCCGGTGATCACCAGGTCGCAGGTGGCGATTTCTCGTTGAAGGCCGAGCAGCGCAGCGATCGTTTCGAAACCGGGCTTGAGTGAAGCGCCGCAGAAGCTGAGCAGGCCAAACCCGAGTCCGCCGGCCGCACCGGCGCCCGGCGTGTCGCGAAAATCGCAATGGAGGTCGCGGGCGACGACGTCGGCCAGATGGCGGAGATGTCGGTCGAGCGACTCGGCCAGGGCAGGCGTGGCACCTTTTTGTGGGGCAAAAGTCTGTGAGGCGCCGTGCGGGCCGAGGAGTGGGTTGCTCACATCGCAGAGTCCGGTGATCTCGGCGGCGGGCGCGTGGGACGGCGGCGCGATGGTGCCAAGATCGGCAAGCGCCGCGGGGAGGTCGAGTGGGCGGCCAAACGAATCGAGAAACTGAAACCCGAGTGCGCGGGCCATGCCTGCGCCGCCGTCGTTGGTCGCGCTGCCGCCGAGGCCAATCAGAATGCGGCGAGCCCCGCGGTGCAGGGCGTCGGCGATGAGTTGCCCGGTGCCGAAGGTCGAGGCGCGGAGCGGATCGTATTCGCCCGGATGGAGCCGCCACAGCCCGGAGGCTTCGCTCATGGCGATGACGGCCAGATCGGCGCCAATCCACAGATAGCGGGCTTCGATGGGGCGGCCGAGCGGATCGGCGACTCCCGGAACGTGAACCCATGAGCCGCCGAGCGCGGCGTGGAGCGTTTCGGCCGTGCCGTCGCCGCCATCAGCGATAGGGCGCAGAACGATCTCCGCATCGGGCAACGCATCACGGATGCCGTCGCCGATGGCCTGGGCGGCGGCGGGTGCCGTCAGCGAGCCTTTGAATTTATCGGGAGCGACGAGGATGCGATGTGGCATGGGTGAGGTTGAGCGAAGGCGGAGGCAAATCCATGGCAGGGATGTGCGGACCTGAGAAGGCGCAATCATCCAGCGCCTGGTGGCGAAGTTGTCTGCGTGTTAACCCACCATGTGGCTCGGAATCGTCTGGATAGCTTGAGTGCGGTCCACGTGTTGCCACGTGGAAAGCCGGGCGGATTGGAAACGCCGGAGGCTCCCGGGCCTCCAGTTTCAATACGCCAACGGCGCACAATGTACATTATGTTTAATATTCATAATTCCATGGCGCTCTCTAAGTTGGTTTGCCTCATTGGGGGCGAATAACGGCATTGGCGCTCCCCTGTGGCTACTTACTCAGGAGAAATTCGGTGGTGAGCCGGGTCGCCGTCGGTGCGCTGTCGTCGATCACATAGTGACCGGCTTCGGGCATGTAGTAGTGCTGGGCGTGCGGGAAAATTTTCTGCCAGCGCATGAAGAAGCGCATGTCGAAGCAGAAATCCGCCCCTCCCCAGATCAGGCGTACGGGTTTGGGGTGCAGTTCCTTCAGGCCGAGCTCGACCTCGGCGAGCGTTTTGTAGCTCGGGTGATCGTCCTCCATCGGGATGTCTTTGACGAAGGCGTTTACTGCGACCCGATTGCCCCATGAGTTGTACGGGAACAGGAAACCACGGCGCTCGTCGCGCGTGAGTTTGCGGTTGTTCATGGACATCCAGACGGCGGGCCCTGCAAAGCCGTTGAGTGCGCGAACGATGAACGTGCCCAGCACAGGCGTGCGGCAGAGTGCGATGCGCAACGGAATATGCGGCGAGCGAAACGCGCCCGTGTTGAAGATAACGATGCGCCCCACCCGCTCCGGACGCCTGACCGCCCAGCCACTGCCGATGGCCCCGCCCCAGTCGTGCACGACCAGATGGACTTTCCAGAGGCCGAGGTGGTTGACGAGCCCCTCGATGTCCGTGATGCGCGCGGCCAGGTTATAAGGGTAATCCGCCGGTTTGTCCGACAGGCCCATGCCGATGTGGTCCGGCGCGATGCAGCGGATCTTCGGCGAGAGCGTCTTGATGATGTCGCGATAAAGAAACGACCACGAGGGATTGCCGTGCAGGAAGAGCACGGCCTCCTCGGAGTGCGGGCCCTCGTCCACGTAACTCATCTGCGCGCCGTGGGGCGTCGTGTACGACTTCGTCTTAAACGGGTACTGCCGTTTCAACCAGTCGGGAAGCTGTTCGGAGGTTACCATTCGAGGGCGAGCATCATGCAGTTAATCCCGCTACCGATACCGAGCAGTGCGACACGATCGCCGCGCTGGACGGCACCCGCCTCGACCGCTTTGGACAACGTGGCTGGCAGGGATACGGAGCCGACGTTACCGAGCGTTTCGAAAGTCGAAAAATCCCTGGCCAAATCGAGCCCGAGCATCTCGTAGAGCCGGCGGCGATGGGCCGCGCCGACCTGGTGGCAGATGAAACGCTGGACCATGGGCACCGTCCAGCCGGTGGCGGCGGCGAAATCGGTCCACGTCTCCTGTGCGACCTTTACGCCGGCGACCAGCAATGCTTCGGCGTCGGTTTGCATCTGGAGCGCTTCGGCCCCGTGGGCGTCGCCCTGGCAGAGATGGTTGTGGTCGGTCGCGGCGCGCACGGCGCCGCCAATCAGGCGGTGGCGTTCGCCTTGGACGAGCGATTCGTGGCAGACGACGGCGGCGACTGCGCCGGAGCCGATGGTGAGGTTGGCAAAGAATCCCTTGATCTGGTTTCGGTCGAGCGGCTGCTCACGCAGCGTCTTGATCGTCTGCTCGACGAGCGGCCGGCCGTTCTCGCCCGACACGATGAGCGCCGCGCGGATCTGG